>NZ_JAPVLS010000091.1:0-7172 GCF_027158125.1 Streptomyces sp. H39-C1 | reverse complement strand
GGCCCCCCACGCCCGGTCGGTGTGACATGTGCGGGTGCTATGTGACGGGGCGGGTCGCCAGGTCAACGATGTGGAGGGCGGAGTTGGTGGGCAGGGTGACTGAGCGCAGTTCCCTGGTCGGGTCGGTGGGAACGGTGTTGACATAGAGGCGGTACGGCAGGCCGAAATTGGCGGGTCCGGCCGGGGTGACCCGGTGGTCGGTGGTGACGGCGATCCGGGCGCCGTTCGCGGTAGGTTGGTCCGAGAGCCAGTTGGGCAGGAAGAGGTTCGCGGTGGCCGAGCTTCCGTCGGTGTACCGGATGGTTACCGTGCCGGTGACCCCGCCTACCGAGGCACCGAGGAAGCCGAGTTCGCGGGCGTGCCCGCTCAGGGCGATCACGCCGCCCCCGCCCACCGCGTTGTCGCGCTCGCCGGGACCGTACCGCGGCATGGTGAACTCCAGTCCGTCCACCGTGATCCGGGCGCCGGGGGCGGCTCCCGCAGCATTGAGAGCGTCGGCGGAGTAGCTGTTGCCTGGCGTCCGCGAAGGTGGCCCAGTAGGTCACAATCTTGCGACGAGGGGACCTGCACGCCAAGAAGACCTTCGGCGTTTCACTGGACAGTCCATCCGGGGATCGTCGGAAGAACCTTCTCAGCGATGCCAAGGAGAGCGCGGTCGTCGGGGAGAGCGCCGGACTTGCTCCACACGGTGACTTCGCAGTAGCCGCCTCGGTCTGTCCGGTCGAGGGCCACGGCCAGATTCCTGGACGGGGGGCCTTGTGTGACCGGTCCGCTGGACCTGCCACCGCCGAGACTGATCTCGAGCTGCATGGTGTGATCCGAGTACAAGACCGCGGGCCGGCCAAGAACCGTGAGCGTCTTGATGTCCTGCTCGTCGCCGAACTGCATCAGCTTCACGTACTGGGCGGTTGACAGCTCGTTGTAGGCGGCCGAGACATTCACGGTGTAGGTGCCGAACCTGACTTCGGCCTCCGGCTGGGCGACCTTCTTGTTGGGCGAGATGTTGTTGCTACCGGAGGCCGTGGTCACGATCTCTCCAGGTGTGCCGAGCAGCTGGGCCAGGTCGGGCCGGTTGAGCGCCTTGCACAGCTCGTCACCGGTCATCGGCCGGGGCGTGGCCTGGTATGCCGTCGGCAGCTCTTTGTGCTCTCCGTCCGGACACGAGGCGGCCTGCGACTGCGTGCCCCCATCGGACGGCAGTACGCGTGGACCAACCCACAGCGCCGCCGCGAGTGCCCCGATCACGGCCACGGCCGCGATGGCCTGGCCCCACTCGTTGGGCCCCTTCTGCGGAACGTCCGGGCCGGGACGCGGCCCGGCTCCACCCTGGGCTTGGGCGCTGCCTTCGACCGCCGCCTCCTCCACGGGGGCCGCCGGACCCGGATTCCGGCGTAGGCGCAGGGCACGGAGCACCACCCAGACGCGTATCGCGGTGAACACGAGGAACACCACGCCGAGACCAGCCGCAACCCGGTCGTGATCGGTGACGGCGAGATACATGATGCGTATGCCGAGAGCAGACCCAATTGCGATGAGTAGCGGCTCGCGGACCCAGAACGGCCGGAGACGAATGAGGAAACCGAGCATCCGGTGATCTCACCATGACAAGATCACGTCCGCCGTGATGGAGGTCACAGTTCCAGGAACGTACAGGGCCTTGCCATGGAGGCCGTCGCTCAGCCTCTCGTCATCCCAGTCCTTGATACCCAGCCGAGTCCGCAGTCTGCCCTTGGCCGGGCCCGTACACCAGCAGGGGTGTGGCGAACCGGGCCCTTCCCATGGATCTCACCGAGACCGGCGGTGCCGCCGGTACGTCCGAAGGATTCGAACCCTTACCGGGGATCAGGCCGCGACGAGCTCCTGTTCGCGGTCCAGCGTCTTGACCTTGGGCTTCTTGTTCGGCAGTGAGAGCCGGAAGACCTTGTGCCACGCGGAGAACACCTGCTTGGGCAGCGGCCCGGTGACGTACTTCAGCTCGTACTTCTCGAACAACGCGCGCACCTTCACCGCGACCTCGGCGTACCGGTTGCTCGGCAGGTCCGGGAACAGGTGGTGCTCGATCTGGTGCGACAGGTTGCCGGACATGAAGTGCATGGCCTTGCTGCCGCTGATGTTCGCCGAGCCCATCATCTGGCGCAGGTACCACTGGCCGCGCGTTTCGCCCTTGATCGACCGGCGCTCGAAGACCTGCACACCCTCGGGGAAGTGGCCGCACATGATCACCGAGTGGGTCCAGATGTTGCGGACCAGGTTCGCGGTGAACGTGGCTGCCAGCGTGGTGAGGAACGACGGGCCCGACAGCAGCGGGTGGATCACGTAGTCCTTGAGCACCTGCTTGCGGATCTTGCGGCCCACGGCCCTGGCCCGCGCGCGGAACTCAGGGGTGTTGCGGCGGCGCTTGTGCAGGTTCTTGCCGAGTTCCAGGTCGTACGCCGCGATGCCGTACTCGAAGAAGCAGGCGTTGAGGAAGTTCCACAGCGGCTGGCCGAGGTGGAGCGGGTGCCACTTCTGGTCCTCGTCGACGCGCATGATGCCGTAGCCGAGGTCGTTGTCCTTGCCAATCACGTTGGTGTACGTGTGGTGCAGCTCGTTGTGCGAGTGCTTCCACTGCTCAGCCGGCGAGACGTGATCCCAGTCCCAGGTGGTGGAGTGGATCTTCGGGTCCCGCATCCAGTCCCACTGGCCGTGCAGGATGTTGTGGCCGATCTCCATGTTGTCCATGATCTTCGCCACGGACAGGCCGGCGGTGCCGATCAGCCACGCGGGCGGGAAGATCGAGAACAGCAGGACGCCCCTGCTGACCAGTTCGAGTTTGCGCTGTGCCGAGATGACCTTGCGGATGTAGGCGGCGTCCTTCTCGCCGCGGCCGGCGATCACCTCGTCGCGGATCGCATCCAGCTCGCGACCGAGCTCCTCGATCTGCTCCGCGGTCAGGTGGGCGGTGGGGTCGATGGCGGTCAAGGTGCTCCTAGCGTTCGATGTCGCAGGGGCCCGCCGCGGCGGACACGCAGGTTTGGATGAGGACGCCCGGCTCGGCCTCGGTGATCTCGCCGGTGCGCAGGTCGCGGACGGCGCCCGCCGTGAGCGGCGTGACGCAGCCGAAGCAGATGCCCATGCGGCACCCGGACGGCATGAGCACGCCGGCCTCCTCGCCGACGTCCAGCAACGGCGTGGCGCCGTCCGCGTCGACGGTCTTGCCGGTGATGCCGAACGTGACCTCGCCACCGTCGCCGGCGACGACGATGCTGGGGCGGAAGCGTTCGGTGTGCAGGCGCTCTGGGACGCCGTGCCCGGTCCAGTGCTCCTCGGCGGCGTCGAGCAGGCCCGCGGGCCCGCAAGCCCAGGTCTCGCGCTCGGCCCAGTCGGGCACGAGTTCGTCGAGACGGGCGATGTCGAGCATGCCGTCCGTGTCGGTGTGCAGCTCGGTGAGCCGCAGCTTCTTGTCCGCGACCAGGTCGTGCAGGTCGTTGCGGAAGATCACGTCGTGCGGCTGTGGTGCGGAGTGGACCATGACGACGTCGTCGAACTCGGAGTCGCGCAGCATGCCCATCACCGGCGTGATGCCGCTGCCGGCCGTCAGGTAGAGCACCTTGGCGGGCTTGGCCTCCGGCAGCACGAAGTCACCGGTCGCCTGGTCGAGCTGGATCAGCGTGCCCGGTTTCGCCCTGCGGACCAGGTGATTGCTGACCTTGCCGTCCGGGATCGCCTTCACGGTGATCGTGATCCGGCCGTCCCGGCGGTCCGTCGGCGAGGTGACCGAGTAGGCACGCCACAGGCGCACCCCGTCGACGTCGACCCCGATCCGCACGTACTGACCGGCTGTGTGACCGCGCCAGCCCCGTCCCGGCCTGATCACGACGGTCGCGGCGTCACCCGTCTCGGGGTGCACGGCCTCGATGCGCCCCCGCAGGTCGGCACCCGCACGCAGCGGGCTGACCAGGTCGAGGTAGTCCGACGGCAGCAGCGGCGTCGTGAGCATCTCCAGCAGTTTCCACGCCCTACTGCGCAGGGCTGCACTCGTCATGACCCCAGCTTGATGCGCCCCTGGGGGTAAAGTCCTGTCCGTAGGATGTGAATCTGGTCGGCTGAATTGTTCGTAGGGAACAAAAACGTGAGCCATGCAATCCGGAAGGCCAGCGAACTGGTCCTGGACGAGACGACGGTCACCGCGCTTCGGGCCGCGCTGAGGACCACCGCCGACGAGGTAGTCCAGGCGATCATCGACGAGGTCCCTCCCTACGCCAACGCCCTTGCGGGCCGCATGGGCTCCACCATCCGCCGAGCCGTCCGCACCGCCCTGGGCCACTACCTGGACCTCGCGAGCGGCAACACCACGGGCGGCGACGCCAGCGACGCAGCCTACGAGCTGGGCCGCGGCGAGGTCCGCGACGGCCGTTCGATGGACGCCCTGCTCAGCGCCTACCGGGTCGGCGCCCGCGTGGCCTGGCGAGGACTGGCCGCAGGTGCCGTACCCGCAGGTCTGCCCGCCGCCGAGGTCGCCAAGTTCGCCGAGCTGACCTTCGCCTACATCGACGAGCTCTCCGCCGCGAGCGCCGCGGGCCACGCCGACGAACTGGCCGCCCGGGGCCGGGCCCACGAGCGCCACCTGGAACAACTGGCCCGCGACCTCCTCGCCGGCGCGAGCCCGGACGTGCTCCTTGCCGCTGCTCAACGGGCCGGGTGGCAGCCGCCGGTTTCGCTGACCGCAGTCCTGCTGCCCGCCGCCCAGGCCCGGCCCGCCCACCGCGCGCTCGACCCGAACACCCTCGTCCTCGACGATCTGCCGGACGCCTCCGGCGTACTGCTCGTCCCCGATGCCAACCGGGCACATCTCCTGAGGCAGCTGCCCGACCGCACCGCCGTGGTCGGCCCGGCCCGGCCATGGACGCGTGCGTCCGCCTCGTACGCACGAGCCGTACGCGCGCGCTCCCTCTCCTCCGACATCCGCGACACCGAGGACCACCTGCCCGAGCTGGTACTGAGCGCCGACGCGGAAGCGTTCGCAGACCTGCGTGCCCGAGCCCTCGCACCGTTGCTGACCTTGCCTGCCGCGACCGCGCGGCGCCTTGAGGAGACGTTGCGGGCGTGGCTGCTGCACCAGGGCAGGCGGGACGAGGCGGCGGCGGCGCTGTTCGTCCATCCCCAGACCGTCCGGTACCGGATGTCACAGCTGCGGGAGCTGTTTCCGGATCTCGGGTCCCCGCACCGGGTCCTCGAACTGACGCTGGCGGTCGGTCTTCGGGCCGGCTGACGGGCTCTTCGAGCGTCCACGACCGCGTCCTCGAACGGTCCGGGAATCGTGCCCGCCCTCGGTGTGATCAGCCGGCTCATGCGGCCCGGGGAAGAGCCGTATGAGCCGGCTGAGACTGGGGTTGATGAGGACCAGACGCGTTCGATGGCTGCTCGCACCGGTGACGCAATCGCGCGTGCGGGGTCTCCATGCGGCCCGCGAACATCAACGTCCCTCCCCGAGCCCTGACCAGCACAACTACCGACTCACTGCTCGATCCTGATCGTCAGTTCAGAGAATCCGCACCCATCCGCGGCGTGGCCTGATCAGGCCAGCAGCCAAGTCCGTACCGGTGATGGCCGTCGGCCACGGATATCTGCTCGCCGGCGGCAAGTGGTGGCTCCCCCCGATGGGTGGACGGCACCTGGAGTACCAGTACATGAGGCCGCCCTGCCGCGACTGTCAGTCCGCCGCATATCCGCCTGGTTCACCTCCAGGGGGAAGTCTTGAACGTCCGTCGCACCATGGACTCTGTCCCTGCAACTGTCGCCCTGCTCGTGATGGCGACGGGCTGCTCCAGCGCCCCCACCGCGGCCAAGGGCAAGGGCTCCAGCCATCCGGCGCCGCCTGGCGCCACCCAGCCGGCCGCGAACGGTTCCGGGACGACGCCGGGCAGCGGTCGTCAGGCCGGTGCGATCCCGGTCGGCCCCGGCCCCCAGACCAAATACACCGTGCAGGCGCAGCCCGCTCCGGGCACGTGCAAGTACCGGTTCACCGCCGCCAAGGAGCCCCTGCCGGCTCCGGTGTGTACACGGGGAGCGACCAATCCGGCCGTCACTCAGGCCACCCTCAAGACCACGATCTGTATGCCGGGCTACACGGCCACGATCCGGCCGCCCTCCTCGATCACCGCCAAGGAGAAGGCCGCGTCGATCCTGGCGTACGCGGGAGTGTCTAATAAGCGGCGGATCTGTTGATCATGGAGACGCCAAGGCCAGCATGCACTTCACCGGGCCGGTCGAGTTCATGAAGCTCCGGGCACAGCGTCTACCGACCAGGGACTTCACGCAATACACCGCAGCCGGCCTGGAGAGCGGCGACACCTCGTCCACGGCGGTCACGGAGACCGAATGGGACGGTGGGGCGTTCAGCGCCCTGGACTTCGCCATCGGGCTCCGCGTGCGGGACTGCGTGCGCATCCCCGGCCCGCGCGAAGACGGAGCCCGTGTCACCTGGTTCTACAGCCTGCGCGACCCGTCCTGGGCTTGCCTGGCGTTCGTTGACGGGCAGGACATGGCGAGCGTCTGGCAGGGCGGTGACCGCCGACTGTGGGACGACATCGAAGCGGCGGTCAAATGGTGGCAACAGGCCGGCCACCCAGGCCATGAACGCTTCGGACTGACGGTCACCGCGGAAGGTCAGCAGGCGTGGCTCGACAACCCGACGCAATCGTGGACTCTGTGAGAGCTCGAACCCGCGACATCTGAGATCGGGGCGCCTGCGATGCCCCGCAGAAGGTCCAGCATCGGACTGCCCGGGAGGTCACGTTATCGGCTGCCTCTGGCACCGATCCTGCACACATGCGTGTTGATGAAGGGGCCGGCGGCCTACGGTCGGCAAGGATCCGCAGGTGCGCGGGGCCCTGCACTGTGCCCGGTCCGGGCACAGTGCAGGGCGTGTGGCACAGCTCGCTATGGGTTCCTCAGAGTTCGCGCCTCGGTCGGAAGGAGGCGCGGCTCAGCAGGTGCAGATGCGGATGTTGTGGGAGCCGGCGACGCCGTCGGCACCTGTGCGTGACGTCCGCGACGCCTGGTCTGCTGTTAGCAGGGCAGGGTGGTGTGTCCGGCGGCGCCGGTGGCGCCCGTGATGCCGTCCGCGGTCAACGTGGCAGCGGTGCCGTTGCCACCGTCGTTGCCGGGACACACCGGGCTTGCGGCGCCGC
>NZ_JAPVLS010000090.1:0-36391 GCF_027158125.1 Streptomyces sp. H39-C1 | reverse complement strand
GTCCACCCGGGCCGCTGGGGAGACCCCGTGACCGCCCCCGTCCTGGCACCCGACCCCCGGCCGGGCGGCCGGCACGACCACCCGCCGGCCGGACGCCTGGCGGACGGGCACCCGCCGGCGATCCGCTTCGCCGCGCTGGGCGACTCCCTCACCGAGGGACTCGGCGACCCCGGTCCCGACGGGCGGTGGCGCGGCTGGGCGGCGCTGCTCGCGCCCGGCCTGGGAGCGGGGCCCCACGACGTGGAACTGCTCAACTGCGCCCACAGCGGCGCGCTCACCTCCGACGTGGCGGGGCGGCAGCTCGACGACGCGCTGCGCTTCCGGCCGCATCTGGCGTCCGTCCTGGTCGGGGCCAACGACACACTGCGCGGCTCGTTCGACATCACCGTCGTCGCACGGCGCCTCGACGCCGTACTGGGCGCGCTGCGGGCCGACGGCTCCGGCGTGCTGACGGCCTGCCTCCCCGACCCGGGACGCGCCATCGGGCTGCCCTGGCCGCTGGCCCGTCCGCTCGCCCGCCGGATGCGGGCGGTCAACCACGTGGTGCACGTCCTGTCGCAACGGCACGGCGCACTCCATCTGCACGCGGCGGACCGGCCGTGGACGGCGGACCGTGCCGCGTGGAGCGCGGACCGCCTGCACCCCAGCGAACTCGGGCACCGGCTGCTGGCCGGCGAGTTCCACGCCCTGCTCACCGTGCACGGCCTCGCCGCCGGCGAGCCCCCGCACCCCGACCCCGCAGGACCCGGCCCCTCACGGGCGGCGGGCGCCTGGTGGATGGCGACCCGCGGCACCCACTGGATCGCGGACCGCTGCACGGATCTGCTCCCCGGACTCCTCCGCCTCGCCGCCGCGGAATGCCGCCACCGGGCCGCCGGCACCACCCACGTCCTGGACACCCGGGTCCACGACCTGACCACCGGGGCGCTGGCCGCGCTCGACTAGGGCGTGTTGCGAAGGTCCCGCCTGGCCCACGACGCCTGGCACGCGCCCTCGCGGCGTTGTCGGGCTCGTCCACGTACGTCCGGTACGAGGACGGCCCTCCGCCTTGCGAGCGCACGCACCGGACGCCGTGGGCCACGCCCTCCGGGCGAACGGCGCTCCTTTCGCAACACGCCCTAGCCGCGGCCGCGCCGGAACCCGCGCCCGTGCACCGGGAGGAACCGTACGGGCGTGCCGGGGACGGCCTGCGCCGCCGCGGCGAGCCGCGGCTCCGGCACGACGCCGATCACGGGATAGCCGCCGGTGGTGGGGTGGTCGGCCAGGAAGACGACCGGGCGGCCGTCGGGCGGCACCTGGACGGCGCCCAGCACCATCCCCTCGCTGGGCAGCTCGCCGTCGAACGCCCGCCGCAGCGCGGGGCCTTCGGTGCGCAGCCCGATGCGGTTGGAGGCGGCGGAGACGGTGTACGCGCCGGCCGCCAGCAGCCGTGGCGCGTCCTCGGCGAACCAGTCGTCACGCGGGCCGAGCACGAGCGGCAGGACGAGTTCGGCCGGCGGCGCGGGCCACGGCATCGTGTCGGCGTCGCGGGACCTCCCGCGGGGGGCGCCCAGCGGGAGCGTGTCGTGCTCCGACAGCGGTGGCGGGCCGAGCCCCGAGAGCAGGTCGGCGGAGCGGCTGCCGAGCACCGGCTCGACGTCGATGCCGCCCGCGAGCGCCAGATAGCAGCGCAGTCCGCCCTCGGCGGCGCCGAGTTCCAGGACGGCGCCGGCCGGCACCAGGACCGCGGCGCCCCAGGGGGCGGGGCGGCCGTCGATCCGGACGGCGCAGGGCGCGCCGGTGACGGCCGCGACGACGGGGCGGTCCGTCCGCACCGCGCAGCCGTTGACGGTCGTCTCCAGGGTCGCCGCCCCGTCCGGGTTGCCGACCAGCCGGTTGGCCCGGCGGTGCGCGGGCGGGTCCAGTGCCCCGGAGCGCGGCACACCGAGGTGGGCGTGGCCCGGCCGCCCGAGGTCCTGCACGGTCGTCAGCGCGCCGGCCCGCACCACCCGCACCGACCCCCGCGCCGTGTCACGTTCCGCGTGCTGTGTCATGCCGCGTCCCGCGTGAAGCGCACCTGGGTGCCGGGGGTCAGGAGTGCCGCCGGCTCGCGCCGCGGGTCCCACAGGACGGCGTCGGTGGTGCCGATCAGCTGCCAGCCGCCGGGGGAGGAGCGCGGGTAAACGCCCGCGTACGGTCCGGCCAGCGCCAGCGAACCGGCGGGAACCGAGGTCCGGGGGGTGGCCCGGCGCGGTACGTGCCGGTGCTCGGGGAGTCCGGTCAAATACCCGAAACCAGGAGCGAAGCCGCAGAACGCCACCCGGAAGACGAGGCCGCCGACGATGTCCGGGACCTCCTCGGGTCGAACGCCCCACAGCCCGGCGACGTCCGCCAGATCGGGCCCGTCGTACCGCACCCGGATCTCCGTCTCCGCCCCGGCTTCCGCCGTGAGCGGCGGGACGGTCCAGGCGGCGAGCTCCACGGCGAGCGCGCGGGGGTCGGCCAGGCCGTCGAGCAGGATCGTGCGGGCCGCCGGCACGATCTCGCGCACCTCCGGCAGCGTCCCGGCCGCCCGCCGCCGCAGCAGCTCGGCGTGGAACGCCCCGACCTCGCCGTCCGCGTCCAGCTCCACCAGCAGCGCGCGTTCCCCCACCGGGAGCGTCCTCATGCGAAGGGCCGCAACGAGACGCCCGCGTCCTGGAGTTCGCGCCGCACCCGCCGCGCGAGGTCCGCCGCGCCGGGCGTGTCGCCGTGCAGGCACAGCGACCGCGCGCCGGCGGCGATCCGCCGGCCGCCGGCCGCGACGACCTGCCCGTCACGGGCGACCGCCAGGGCCTGCGCGACGACGGCGTCGGCGTCCTGGAGCACCGCGCCCGCCTCACTCCGCGGCACGAGGGTTCCCCGCTCGGTGTAGGCGCGGTCGGCGAACGCCTCGGCCACCGCTGTCAGCCCGGCCTTCTCCGCCGCGGCCAGCAGCTCGGAGCCGGGCAGCCCCAGCACCGGCAGCCCGCCGTCCGGCCCGCCGGCCAGCAGGACGCCCGCCACCACGGCGGCGGCCTGCGCCGCGTCTCCGACCGTCCGGTTGTAGAGCGCGCCGTGCGGCTTGACGTACGAGACCCGTGAGCCCGCCGCCCGAGCGAAGACGTCCAGGGCGCCGATCTGATAGGCGACTTCGGCGGCCAGCTCGTCCGATGGCACGTCCATGGCGCGCCGCCCGAAGCCGGCCAGGTCCCGGTAGGAGACCTGCGCGCCGATCCGTACGCCGCGCTCGGCGGCGAGCGCGCAGACCCGCCGCATCGTGACCGGATCGCCCGCGTGGAAGCCGCACGCGACGTTGGCGCTGGTGACGACGGAGAGCAGCGCGTCGTCGTCGGTGAGGGTCCACCGGCCGAAGCCCTCGCCGAGATCCGCGTTGAGATCGATGACCATGTCCGCCATGGTGCCATCGGGTACGGCTCTGACAGGGCCTGTCTTCGAAGTGGCGGCGTCCGCCCGCCGGGCAGGCGGCAGTTTGACGACAGGCCCTGGGGGTGACTTGTGGCCGGGCGGGTGATCCGTGCCGTTTCGTTCGATGTCGGTGGCACCGCCTAATGTGTGCGTCGTGACCGTAACCACCCCGTACCCGACGACGGGCGCGCCCCGCCCCGCTCCGGGCCCGGCCGCCGACGAGGGCCTGGCCCGCCGCCTCAAGGCGCTCGCGTGCACCGCGCCGCTGCACGACCTGGACGTGCGCAAGGCGAACCTGGCCGGTGAGTACTCGGTGTACGCGATGGCGGAGGTGGCGCTGTCCGCCATCGACATGGTCACGCTCAACATGGACTTCGACACCGGGGCCGACCCGGAGCAGATAGTGACCAGGCTGCTGCCCCGGGTCGCCGCCCAGTCACCGCGCCGGCCCGTCGAGGAGCACGAGCGGGTCGCCCGCTGGGTGCTGGAGAACCTGATCAACGTCGGCAGCGTGGACCGCGGCTTCCGCGCGGTCTACGGCACCTTCGGCGCCGACGGAGCGTACGTCCGCCGTGACTACGACTTCAAGCTGATCGAGGAGGTGCCGGGCCCCGGCGGCGGCGTGTATCTGCGCACCACCGACGAGGCGGTCAACGTCCTGGTCGGCGCGCTCGACACGGACGTCACCAGCGCCCAGATCGCCGCCGAGGTCAAGCTGGAGGTGCTGATCAGCCGGGGACGGCTGGCGGACGCCCAGCTCGCCGCCGAGCAGGCCCGCTACCGGACCGTGCAGTACGCGGAGACGCTGCGCCGCGCCCTGGAGGCGACCCGGCGCAATGTCCGGGCGGTGGACTGGCTGCGCGCCGTCCCGGACATGATCGCCGAGGCGCTGGACCACGTCGCCGACCGGTACCGGCACGAGAACGCGATCCTCACCAACATCCGCAAGGCGCGCGACGAGGCGGAGGACCCCGAGCACAAGCGGCGGGCCGCCGAGCTCGTCGACATCGTCAAGGACTGCATCCGCCGCCACACCCAGCTGCAGTCCCGGCTGCTGGAGGCCGGGCCGCTGTTCCGCGCGGAGCAGGACCGCCAGGCGTTCGCGTCGGCGCCCGCCCGGGCCGGGCTCGACCTGTACGGGCAGCTGGTCTCGCCCGTCCTGCCGCTCCCCGTCGAGCAGGCGTCCCGGGTCACCGACGCCTTCTTCGCCCGCGGCGCGGGCTTCCGCACCCCGCCCGCGGTGCGGATCTGCGACCTGGTGGACGTGCTGCTCACCCCGCCCACCGAGCGCGAGCACCTGGGCGCGGCGATGCCGGAACCGGACCTGGTGGCCACCCCCGCCGACAGCCGCTTCACCGAGGAGCAGCTGGAGAGCGCGCTGGAACTGCTGGACCTGCCGGACGACGCGCCGCGCCGGCTGTCCGGGCTGCTCGCCGACGCCCGCCGCCGCGACCCCGAACTGCCCTACCTCGTCGCCCTGCTGGCGGTGCACGCCGCCAGCCCGCCGGTCGGCACCGCCTACCGGCAGGGCGAGCCGCGGCTGCTGTTCTCCGTCGACGACGGCGAGGAGCTGACGGATCCGGAGTTCGGCGGCGCCGACCTGATCGTGGGCACCGCCCGGCTCGACACGGCCGGGATGGCCGCGGCCCGTTCGGAGATCGCATGACAGCCGCCGCACCCACCCGGGCCCCCGGCCCCTCCCCCAGCTACCGCTGGGAGGTGCCCCCAGGTCGGCGGGGTCTGGTACGCACGCTCCCTGGGCGTTGTCGTCGAAGTCCCGCCGAGCAGCCATCCGCCGTCCGCCCCGAGGAGATCCACCCGTGACCGAGTACCGCGACGCCGAGACCGCGCCGCCGGCCGCGTACGGCGATGCCGCGCCGGCCGCGCGATCCGGCGCCCCGTCACCCGTCACCGCGGCCGACGCGGCGGACGCCGCCCGGCTGGTCTCCTACGGGCTGCAGCCCAAGCTGCTGCCGGCCCGGGACGCGGAGTACGCGGAACTGATCCGCAGACACCGCGAGGAGCCCGCCTTCGCCCGGCTCGCGGACGCCGTCGCCGCCGGGCTCGGCCTGATCGTCCTGGAGGTGTCGCCGCGCGCCGGGATGGCCGTGGCCGCCGCCGAGGACTCGGTGTTCGCGGTCCGGATGGGCGAGTACTCGCGGCGGGCCGCCTCCGACGCCGCCGACCGCTTCCTGCACGGCCTGGCGCACCTGGCCACCGCCACCATGGCGTTCCCCCGCCCCGAGGACCTCGCGGACGACGGGTACATCGGCCGGATCACCGTCAACGGCATCGACGGGTTCGTCCGCCAGGCCTGCCGCCGGCTGGAGGAGCGCGCCGAGGAGCAGGGCGAGAACACCGACCCGGCCAGCGACGCGCCCGGCCTGGAAGCGGCCTGGCGGGTCTGGACGCGCCGCAGCGCCACCGGCGCGACCAAGGACGCCCGGCGGCTGGCCGGTTCCACCACCGGCATCGTCGGCAAGGCGGTCGCCTTCCTCGTCGACTCCGGCTTCCTGCAGCGCACCGGGGACGACGCGGGCGGCACGTTCCGCACCACGGCCCGGTACCAGCTGCAGGTCAGGGACATGGCGGGCAGCGCGGCCATGGCCGAACTCCTGGAGCTGGGCGTCGTCCCGGTGAGCGACGGTTCCGCGACCCTGCTGCCGCCCGACGACACCGGGGAGCTGGACCTCGTCGCCGAGGCCGGCCTGCCGTTCCACGAGAGCGACAGCCACCGGGGCGACGGCCACCGGGGCGACGGCCACCGGAGCCACGGCCGCGAGAGCCGGCACAGCCAAGAAGACCAGCACAGCCACTCCTGAGCCGTAACCACCCGCGCGCCCACCCGCGCAGATAACGAGAGTCCGCCGCCATGTACGAGCTGTCCCGGCTCCGCCTGTACTCCATCGGCCCCGCCGGTGCGCGGTACGCAGACACCGTCCTGGACCTGCGGGGTGTCGGCGCGCCCGTACCGCAGCCCGCGCCCGCCCAGGCCGAGTTCTTCCAGGACGAGCCGACCGGCCCGCTGCGCCGCCCCGCCCCCGCGGGCGTGCTGTTCCTGGAGAACGGCGGCGGCAAGTCCGTCCTGCTCAAGCTGATCTTCTCGGTGATGCTGCCCGGCCACCGCAACACCCTCGGCGGGGCCAGCTCCGGCGTGCTCCGCAAGTTCCTGCTGGCCGACGACTGCGGGCATGTGGCGCTGGAGTGGCAGCACACCGTCACCGGCGAGCTGGTGGTCGTCGGCAAGGTCAGCGAGTGGCGCGGCCGCCAGGTCTCCTCCGACCCGCGCAAGTTCGCCGAGGCCTGGTACTCGTTCCGCCCCGGCCCCGGGCTCAGCCTGGACTCGCTCCCGGTCGCCGAGTCCACCGCCGTCCGGCCGCCCGCCGAGGGCGCCTCGGGCGCGACGGGCCGCCGCCGCACCATGAAGGGCTTCCGCGACGCCCTCACCGAGGCCGGCAAGTTCTACCCGCACCTGGAAGTGGTGTGGGAGGAGATCCACGACCGGTGGAACGAACACCTCGGTGAGATCGGCCTGGACCCGGAGCTCTTCCGCTACCAGCGGGAGATGAACGCCGACGAGGGCGAGGCGGCCGGGCTCTTCGCCGTCCGGCACGACTCCGACTTCGCCGACCTGCTGTTGCGCGCCGTCACCGACACCCGGGACACCGACGGACTCGCGGACCTCGTCCACAGCTTCGCCGGCAAGCTCGGCCGCCGTGCCGAACTGACCGCGGAGCGCGACTTCACCGCCGGCTCGCTGGAGCTGCTGGAGCGGATCGTCGAGCACGCCAGTGCCCGTGAACTGGCGCGCGGCATCCACACCCAGTCCGAGCGGCGCACCCGCGCCCTGGCCCGCCGGCTGTCCGCGCGCGCCCGGGAGGAGCGCGGCCGCGGCGCGGAACTCGCGCAGAACACCGACCGGGCCGCCCAGGCCGTCACCGACGCCGACCGGGCCCGCGGCCGCAGCGCCCTGGTGGCCGCCGAACTCGCCTACCGGCACGCCTCGCTGGCCCTCGCCGCGTCCGACAAGGCCGCCGCGGGACTGCGCCGCGAGCTGAACGAGGCGCGCACCCTGCACTCCGCCTGGCAGGCGGCCGAGACGGTGCTGCGGCACCGCGCCGCCGGAGACCGGCTGGCCCGGGTCAGCGCGGCCATCCAGGAGGCCGAACGCGACGCGGCTCCCGCACTGGCCGCCCGCACGCTGGCCGCCGGTGACCTGGTGCGCGCGCTGCACGCGGCGGCGGACGGCGCCGACCAGCAGGCGGACCGCGAGGAGGAGCGCTCCGCCGCGCTCCAGGAGCAGTCCATGGCCGCCCACCGGGACGCCACCGCCGCGGCCACCGAGGCCCAGCGGTCCCGCAGCGAGGCCGGCCACCTCGGGCAGCGGCTCGCCGAGGTCGCGCAGGAGACGGCCGAGGCCGTCGGCGCCGGCTGGCTCGACGACTCCGCCCCGGACGCCGACCCGGCCCGTGCCGCACTGGAGGCCTCCGACGCCGAGCGCGTCGCCGCCGCCGGCGCCGAGGCCGCCCGGGAGACCGCGCGCCAGGCCGCGGAGGCCGCCCACTCCGCCGACGTCCGCGTCGCCGAGGCCCTCGCGGCAGAACCACGGCTGTCCGAACTCCTCAGCCTGCCGGGCCCGACGGCGAACGAGTCCGTCACCCGGGACGCCATCCCCGGCCCCCGCGGCTCGGCGGCCTCCGCCGGCGACCGGCACCGCCCCGACGCCGCGCCCGCCGCACCGCACCGCCCCGACGCCCGCCCGCTGGGCGCCATGGAGCTGGACGCGTTCGCCGAACCGCTGCGGGAGCTGCTGGACGGCACCGTCGCGGCCGCCGAGCGGCAGCTGTTCGACCTGCGCACCACGGCCGCCGACGACGCGCGGATCCTGGCGGCGCTCGGTGACGGCGGCCTGCTGCCGCCCGGCCCCGACGTGCTGGCCACCGTGGAGTACCTGGGCGAGCACGGCATCCCCGCACTGCCCGGTTGGCGCTACCTCGCGCAGGCCGTGGACCCCGCGGACCACACCGCCGTGATGTCGGCGCGCCCGGAGCTGGTGGACGGCGTCGTCGTCACCGACCCGGAGACGTACCGCAGGGCCCGCGAGGTCCTCGCGCAGGCGGCCCTGCTGCCCCGCTCGACCGTGGCGGTGGGCACCGCGGCCGCCCTGCTCGCACCGACCCCCTCGGGCGGCGACGGGTCCGACGTGTTCCTCGTCCCGCCGAACCCCGCGATGCACGACGAACTGGCGGCCGACGGCGAACGCCAGGAGCTGCGGACCCGGGCGAGCGCCCGGGAGGCCGAGATCCGCGCGCTGGCCGCCCGGCTCGGCCATGACCGGACGCTGGCCGCGCGGCTCGCGTCCTGGCGGTCCGGCTGCCCGCAGGGGCAGCTCGGCCAACTCGCGGTGGCCGTGGAAGCGGCCGTGGAGGCCGTGGCGGCGGCCCGCGCGGAACTGACGGAGGCGCGCGCCCGGCGCGCCGAGGCGGACGAGGTGTCGGCCGAGGCGGCCCGGGAGCGCGACGCGCGCCCGGACGCGGCGCAGCAGGCCCGGCGCCGCGCGGAGCTGCGGGCCGGGCTGGCCCACCGGCTGCGCGACCGGGCCCCCTGGCAGCGCCGTACCCGGGAACTGACCGAGGACGCGTCCGAGGCCGAGGCCCGCGCCGAGACCTGTCTCGCACTGGCCCAGGCGGCCGACGAGGACCGCAGGGCCGCCCAGCGCGGCGCGGACGACGCCCGCCGCACCGCCCGGGTGCTGCGCGCCGAACGCTCCGAGATCGCGGGCGCGCCCGACGAGCCCGCGCGGGACACGGCGCCGCCCTCCGGCGAATCGCTCCCCGCGCTGCGCGAGGCCTACCGTGCGGCCTCACAGCTGTACGAGCAGGTCGGCGTCGGCGCGGACCTGCGCGCCGAACAGGCCCGCGCGGAGAGCACCGAGAGCTCGGCCCTCACCGAACTGGACCGGCTGACCAACAAGGTCCGCAGCCGCGCCGCCCAGCTCCTGGAGGGTTCCGACGGCGCCGACGGCCCGTCCCGGCAGGCCGCCGCGGCCCGCGCCGAGCAGCTCGTCCAGACCATCGAGGCCCGCGCCTCCGCGGCCAGCGAGCAGCTGGGCCGGCTGCGCGGTGAATCCGAGCGGCTCGCCCCCGCCACCGGGGAGTCGCACACCGAGCTGCCCGCCGGACTGCTGCCGCGCGACGCCGGGCACGCCCAGGAGCTGCTGCGCGGCGCCAACGGCGAACTCGCCGCACGCACCGAGGCACTGGACGAGGCCCGGGGCGCGCACGCGGACCTGGTGCGCTCGCACCGGGCCGCGGAGGACGCGGCCGGCGGCTTCGACGAACTGGCCGCGCTGCTGCGCGATCTGCTCAGGGACGGCCCGGCGACCCACGAGGAGGCCGAAGCGGAGCCCGAGCCCTACGCGGGCACCCTGGAGGAGGCCCGTACGGTCTCCGCCGAGGTCCGCCGGAGCCTGCGCGGCTGCGCCACCGACCTCTCGGCGGCCGAATCGCAGCTGCGCGAGGCGTCCGACATCCTCGTGCGCCATGCCAACGCCGCCCGGTTCGAGCAGGTCAGGACCCCGGCCCGGCAGCAGATCCGTGAACTGCCGGCGGCCGGACTGCCCGAGCACGCGGCGGCCTGGGCGGTGGCGTTCGCGCCGCGGCTGCGGGTGCTGACCGACGAGATGCAGCAGTTGGAGCGCAACCGCGACAGCATCGTGGACCGGCTGCGCGGCCTCGTCGAGTCCTCGCTCGCCACCCTGCGCTCCGCCCAGCGGCTCTCCCGACTCCCCGAGGGGCTGGGCGACTGGTCCGGGCAGGAGTTCCTGCGGATCCGGTTCGAGGACCCGGACCACGCGGCGCTCACCGAGCGCCTCGGCGAGGTCATCGACGAGGCGACGAGCGCCGCCGTCCGCAAGAACTCCGACCTGCGCCGGGACGGGATGTCCCTGCTGCTGCGCGGCGTCGCGGCGGCGCTCCAGCCGAAGGGGATCTCCGTGGAGATCCTCAAGCCGGACGCCGTGCTGCGCGCGGAGCGCGTCCCGGTGGGTCAGATGGGCGATGTGTTCTCCGGCGGCCAGCTGCTCACCGCGGCCATCGCGCTCTACTGCACGATGGCGGCGCTGCGCAGCAACGACCGGGGCCGCGACCGGCACCGGCACGCCGGCACGCTCTTCCTGGACAACCCCATCGGCCGGGCCAACGCGACGTATCTGCTGGAGCTGCAGCGGGCGGTCGCCGACGCGCTGGGCGTCCAGCTGATCTACACCACCGGCCTGTTCGACACCACGGCGCTCGCCGAGTTCCCGCTGGTCGTCCGGCTGCGCAACGACGCGGACCTGCGCGCCGGGCTGAAGTACATCACCGTCGAGGAGCATCTGCGGCCCGGTCTGCCCGTCCAGGACACCGGCAGCGAGACGGTGCACGGGGAGATCACGGCCACCCGGATGTTCCGCCGTCCGCCGGAGCAGTCACGACCGCAACCGCAGTCGCAGGAGGCTCCGTCACAGGAAGCTCAGCCGCAGCCCCGGTAGCCGTGGTCGGGCCGGGGCAGGAGCGGGGGCCGGCGGCCGGGTCCAGGGTCCGGATCCGGCCCCGGGGGTCCTTCACGGCCGGTTCAGGGGCCGCCGCACGCCCGGTTCAGGCCCGCGACAGCGACCGGGGTATGTGCCCGCGCGGCTTCGGCTTCCCCGCGGTCCGTTCCTTGCGCCGTGCCCTGCGCCGCTCCCGGCGCAGCGCCCGCGCGGCGCTGCTCGGGCTGGAGACCACGCCGTTGCGCTGGTTCCACACCTGCCGGGTCACCCACACGTCCAGCACCGCCCAGGTGGCGACGATCGTGCTGACCACGGTGAAGATCATGGCCGGAGCGGACCACCAGGAACCGCCGAAGGTCAGCAGCGTGGTGATCACCGCTTCTATGAGGGTCACGGACGCGATCATCACGGCGCGGACGGCAGCGGCCCGGACAGGATCGGCCATCCGCGGGGTACCGACGGGATCTTCGACCCACAGGGAGAGGGGTTCTGTGTCCATGGAAGGTGACTGCCCGCAAATCGCCCTCGACATTCCGCAGTACCTTTCCAGCCACTCGCGGCAACGGTGCATCGCGCCCGAACCGGGGTGTCCCGCACCACCTTGCCATCCGGGTTGCCCGGATTAAACCCGAAAACAAGCCATCGGAAAATCTGGCCGACGGACTCCGGCCACCGGACTGGCTTTCGAGTTACCTGTGAGGCAGTAGTAGGCTCGCGCAGATTCCATGCGATCGAACACCCCCCGAACGGGGCTGACGTTGGGGAGGCCATGCGCTTTCGCGGTACGACGATCCGCCGGAAGATCGTGGCGCTGCTGCTGATTCCGCTGGTGTCGCTCACAGCCATCTGGGCATTCGCCGCCACGCTCACCGGCCGCGAGGTCTGGGGTCTGCTGGACATCGAGCGCATCGTCAACGACGTCGGCTACCCGACCGAGGACGCGGTCCAGGCCCTGCAGCAGGAGCGGCGCGCCGCCATCCTGTACCTGGCCGACCCCCGCCGTTCGGACTTCAAGGCCGGGCTGGCCAAGCAGGAAGCCGTCACCGACAAGGTCTTCGCCAAGTTGCGCACCAACGCGTTCGACTCGGGCGTCAGGTCCGACCTCAGCGGGGAGGCCAAGCTCCGACTGGACGCCGTGACCCAGGGGTTCGAGGGACTGCCCGCGCTGCGCGCCAAGGTCGACGGCCAGACCATCACCCGTAACGACGCCTTCGGCGCCTACAACACGATGGTCGACCCCTGCTACGACTTCCTCGACTCGCTCAGCCCGCTGAACAACGTGTCGCTCGACAGGCAGGGCCGCGCCCTCATCGTGATCACCCGGGCCCGGGAGGCGATCAGCCGCGAGGACGCGCTGATGGCCGCGGCCATCAGCGCCGGCCGGATGAGCCCGCAGGAGTTGCGTTCCTTCACCTTCGCCGTCGGCGAGGAGCGGGACTACTACGACGACAACCTCAAACTCCTTCCCGACGACGAGCGGACGCTCTACGACGAGTTCTGGCGGGGCGCCACCGGCAAGGCACTGCGCACCGCGGAGGACTCCGTGATCGCCGCGGGCGCTGCCGCCGCGCCGCGCGCCGCCGACCGGGCCTCCTGGCTCGGCACCGCGACCACCGCGCTGGGCGACCTCGACCGGATCGGCGTCCAGTCGGGCGACCTGCACAAGAAGCGCGCCGAGCCCTACGCCCTCAAGCTGTTGATCATGGCGGCCGTCGCGGGCGGCCTCGGCCTGATCGCCGTCTTCGCCTCGATCTTCGTCTCGGTACGCATCGGCCGCAGCCTGATCCGCGACCTGTCCGGGCTGCGCAAGGAGGCCCAGGAGGTCTCCGGCACCCGGCTGCCGCGCGTCATGCGGCGTCTCGCCGCCGGCGAGAAGGTCGACGTCGAGACCGAGGTGCCGCGGCTGGAGTACACCGACGACGAGATCGGGCAGGTGGGCAAGGCCCTCAACACCCTGCAGCGCGCCGCCGTCGAGGCGGCCGTCCGCCAGTCCGACATGCGGCGCGGCGTCTCCGACGTCTTCGTCAACCTCGCCCGCCGCAGCCAGGTCCTGCTGCACCGCCAGCTCACCCTGCTGGACGCCATGGAGCGGCGCACCGAGGACACCGAGGAACTCGCCGACCTCTTCCGGCTCGACCACATGACCACCCGTATGCGGCGGCACGCCGAGGGCCTGGTGATCCTCTCCGGTGCCGCGCCCTCCCGGCAGTGGCGCAAGCCCATCCAGCTCATGGACGTGGTGCGCGCGGCGGTCGCCGAGGTCGAGGACTACGAGCGCATCGAGGTCCGCAGGCTGCCCAGGCTGGCGGTGGCCGGCTCGGCCGTCGCCGACGTGACGCACCTGGTCGCCGAACTCATCGAGAACGCCGCCGTGTTCTCCCCGCCGCACACCGCGGTCCGGGTGCACGGCGAGCACGTCGCCAATGGCTTCGTCCTGGAGATCGACGACCGAGGCCTCGGCCTCACCCCGGACGCGCTGCTGGAAGCGAACCTGCGGCTCGCCGAGACCCCCGAGTTCGAGCTGTCCGACACCGACCGCCTCGGCCTCTTCGTCGTCAGCCGGCTCGCGCAGCGGCACGGCGTACGTGTCTCCCTGCGCCTGTCGCCGTACGGGGGGACCACAGCGGTCGTCCTCATCCCGGCCACGCTGCTCACCGATGCCGGTGAGGACACCGGAGCGACCCGCCTCGGCGGGATCCTCGGGGCGGAGGAGATCGACATGGACCCGACCGGAACCGAACTCTCCTTCCGGCAGTGGGGACTCGAGACCGCCGGGAGCGAGAACGGCAGGGAGCACGTCCAGGTACCGGACATCGCCCCCGAACCCGTCGCCCCCGGTCCTGACGGCGGTGACGGCGAACCGCTGCCGCTGCCGCGCCGCCGGCGTACCGCCCCGGTCCTGGTCTCGGACCGGGGCCGCCCGGTCGCCCCGCCGACCGTCCCCGCGGCCCGCTCCGCGGAGCCGTCCGGCCCGTCGGCACCGACGGCGGCCCTGCTGCCGAAGCGCGTCCGGCAGGCCAACCTCGCCCCGCAGCTGCGCGTCGAATCCGTGTCGCAGGACACCGGGACCGCGGTGCGGCCCGGCGCCGGGGCACCGCGCGAACGCACCGCCGACGAGGTGCGGGACCGGATGGCCGCGCTGCAGCGCGGCTGGCAGCGTGGGCGCGAACACGACATCGCAGAAGACAGCGTCGGCCCGCACGGCCCGGGCGACGAACCAACAGCACCGAGAACGACTCCTGAGGGGAACGGTCGATGACCGCACCATCGAGCCCGACACGCGAGCTGAGCTGGCTCCTTGACGACCTGGTCACCCGCGTGGCCAGCATCCGCAAGGCCCTGGTGCTCTCCGGCGACGGCCTGGCGATCGGCGCTTCGGACGGACTGACCCGCGAGGACTCGGAACACCTCGCCGCCGTCGCCTCCGGCTTCCACAGCCTGGCCAAGGGCGTCGGCCGGCACTTCGACGCGGGCGGGGTCCGGCAGACCATGGTGGAGCTGGACGACGCCTTCCTCTTCGTGACCGCGGCCGGCGACGGCAGCTGTCTCGCGGTACTCAGCGACGCCGATTCCGACGTCGGGCAGGTGGCGTACGAAATGGCGCTGCTGGTCAAGCGGGTCGGCGCCCACCTGGGCACCGCGCCCCGCACCGACAGCGGCGCGGCCCTCAGCGGCTGACGGCATGACCTGAGGACGGGTACGGGGTGACATGACTTCAGAAAAGGACCGATGGTACGACGACGCCGCCGGCCCGGTGGTGCGTCCGTACGCGATGACACGTGGCCGCACCAGCCACGCCGCCGAGGGCCGGCTCGACCTCATCGCCCTGGTGATGACCGAGCCGGAGGGCGAGGACGGCGCGGCCGAGGGCGATCACACGCTGTCGCCCGAGCACCTCGACATCGTCGACCGCTGCCAGCTGATGGCGACCTCGGTCGCCGAGCTGGCGGCCGATCTCGATCTGCCGGTGGGCGTGGTGCGCGTGCTCGTCGGCGACCTGCTGGACGCGGAACTCGTCCACGTCAGCATGCCTGTTCCGCCGGCTGAACTGCCGGACGAGAGCATTCTCCGAGAGGTGATCAATGGGCTTCGGGCGCTCTGACCGACGCCGCAGGTCCGCCCCCGATCCGGTAGCGCTCAAGCTGCTGGTCGCGGGCGGTTTCGGGGTCGGCAAAACGACGTTGGTGGGTGCGGTCAGCGAGATCAGGCCGCTGCGCACCGAGGAACCGCTCAGCGAGGCCGGCCGGCCGGTCGACGACATCCACGGTGTCGAGGCGAAGAGCACCACCACCGTCGCCATGGACTTCGGGCGGATCACGCTCCGCGAGGACCTGGTGCTCTACCTGTTCGGCACGCCGGGACAGGACCGCTTCTGGTTCCTGTGGGACGAGCTGGCCCAGGGCGCGCTCGGCGCGGTCGTGCTGGCCGACACCCGCCGCCTGGAGGACTGCTTCGCCGCCGTCGACTACTTCGAACGGCGCGGCATCCCCTTCACGGTGGCCGTGAACGTCTTCGACGGCGCCACCCAGCACGCGACGGAGACGGTCCGCGACGCGCTGGACCTCGACCCGCACGTACCGGTCGTGATGTGCGACGCGCGGGACCGGGCCTCCGCCAAGGAGGTGCTGATCACCGTGGTCGAGCATGCCGCGAAGGTGGCGGCGGACCGCCGGGAGCCCGCCGCCACCTGATGCCGAAGGTCTAGGGCCGGTCGTCCTGACCGTCCTCGTCCTGCCAGCCGAAGCTGCGCTCGACGGCCTTCTTCCACCGCCGGTACTCGCGCTCCCGGGTCTGCTCGTCCATGCCCGGGGTCCACTCCGTGTCGCGCTTCCAGTGCGCCTTGAGGGTGTCCAGGTCCGGCCAGACCCCGGTGGCGAGGCCGGCCGCGTAGGCCGCGCCCAGACACGTCGTCTCGGCGACCACCGGCCGGATCACCGGTACCCCCAGGACGTCCGCCTGGTGCTGCATCAGCAGGTTGTTGACGGTCATGCCGCCGTCCACCCGCAGCGAGGTGATCCGCACCCCGGAGTCCTGGTACATCGCGTCGACGACCTCGCGGGTCTGCCAGCTGGTCGCTTCCAGCACCGCCCGCGCGAGGTGCGCCTTGGTGACGTAACGGGTCAGACCGGTGATCACCCCGCGCGCGTCGGAGCGCCAGTACGGGGCGAACAGACCGGAGAAGGCGGGCACGATGTACGCGCCGCCGTTGTCCGCGACGCTGGCGGCCAGCGGTTCGATCTCGTCGGCGGAGCGGATGATGCCGAGCTGGTCGCGGAACCACTGCACCAGGGCGCCGGTGATCGCGATCGAGCCCTCCAGGCAGTACACCGGCGCCTCCCCGCCGAGCTGGTAGCCCACGGTGGTGATCAGGCCGTTCTTGGAGGGCACCGGCCGGGTGCCGGTGTTGAGGAGCAGGAAACTGCCGGTGCCGTAGGTGTTCTTGGCCTCGCCGGGTTCGTAGCAGGTCTGCCCGAAGACGGCCGACTGCTGGTCGCCGAGCGCGGCGGCCACCGGCACCCCCGCGAGCTGGCCGACGGCGGTGCCGTACACCTCGGAGGAGGACCGGATCTCCGGCAGGATCGCCTCGGGGATGTTCATCGCGCTGAGGATCGACGGCTCCCACTGGAGCGTTTCCAGGTTCATCAGCAGGGTGCGCGAGGCGTTGGTGACGTCGGTGACGTGCACCCCGCCGTTGACACCGCCGGTCAGATTCCAGATCAGCCAGGAGTCGATGGTGCCGAAGGCGATCTCGCCGTTCTCGGCGCGCCGCCGCAGGCCCGGCACGCTGTCCAGCAGCCAGGCCGCCTTCGGCCCGGAGAAGTAGCTGGCCAGCGGTAGCCCGGTCAGCTCGCGGAAGCGGTCCTGGCCGTCCTGGCCGCCGAGTTCGTCGCAGAGCGCGGCGGTGCGGGTGTCCTGCCAGACGATCGCGTTGTGCACCGGCCGGCCGGTGGCCCGGTCCCACAGCACCGTGGTCTCCCGCTGGTTGGTGATGCCCAGCGCGCTGAGCTGGTCCGCGCGCAGTCCGGCCTTGGCGAGCGCGCCCGCCACCACCGCCTGCACCTTGGACCAGATCTCGGTGGCGTCGTGCTCCACCCAGCCGGGCCGGGGAAAGATCTGCCGGTGCTCGCGCTGGTCGACGGCGACGATGGAGCCGTCGGTGTCGAAGACGATGCACCGGCTGGAGGTCGTGCCCTGGTCGATGGCGGCTACGTACGTGACGGACTCGTCGCTCATGACGGCTTCCCTTAGAACGCGGCGTTGTAGAGGGCCCCCGAGAGCGCGCCGCCGATCAGCGGACCGGCGACCGGCACCCAGGCGTAACCCCAGTCGGACGTGCCCTTGTTGGGGATGGGCAGCAGTGCGTGGACGATGCGCGGGCCCAGGTCGCGGGCCGGGTTGATGGCGTATCCGGTGGGGCCGCCGAGCGACAGCCCGATCCCGACGACCAGCAGGGCGACGATCAGCGTGGTGGTGCCGGACTCGCCCAGGCCCTTGTTGCCGGGGATGGCGAGCACCGGCAGCACGAGTCCCATGGTGGCGATCACCTCGGTGACGAGGTTCTGCCAGGGGACGCGGATCTCGGGGACGGTCGAGAAGATCCCCAGGGTGCCCAGCGGTTCCTCGTCCTGGCCGGTGTTGGCGGCGAACTGGCCGTAGTAGGCCAGCCAGGCCAGGGCCGCGCCGGCCATCGCGCCGATCAGTTGTCCCGCCAGGTAGTACGGGGTCTGGTCCCACTGGCCGGTGTCGATGGCGATGCCGAGGGTGACGGCCGGGTTGAGATGGCCACCGGACAGCGGCCCGGCGGTGTACGCCCCGGCGAGGACCCCGAAGCCCCAGCCGAAGGCGATCACGATCCAGCCGGAGGCTCTCGCCTTGGAGTGCTTGAGGGTGACCGCCGCGCAGACCCCGGCGCCGAACAGGATGAGGATCGCGGTACCGATGATCTCGCCCAGGAAGACGTCTCCGTTGGAATGCATGGCGGGCTCCTTCGTGCGGGCTGCACTGACCGGGCTTGTGCCATCCGAAGAGCGCGCGCGACATCACCAGCGGTGGAAAAGGACCTCCCGCGGGCCTGCGCACCACCGGAAGTGTTCACCTGGTGTGATGGAGCGTCAAGGCCGCGAACGGTTCACCGCACGGCCACCACCGAGGAGCCGTGGCCGAACAATCCCTGGTTGGCGGTGATCCCGGCCCGGGCGCCCGGCACCTGCCGGTCACCCGCAAGACCGCGCAACTGCCAGGTCAGCTCGCAGACCTGGGCGATGGCCTGGGCAGGTACCGCCTCGCCGAACGAGGCCAGTCCGCCACTGGTGTTGACCGGGATCCGGCCGCCGAGCGCGGTCGCGCCGTCCCGCAGCAGCTTGGCGCCCTCGCCGGGCGCGCACAGCGCCAGGTCCTCGTACCACTGGAGTTCCAGGGCGGTGGACAGGTCGTAGACCTCGGCCAGGTCCAGGTCCGACGGGCCGATCCCGGCCTCCTCGTACGCGGCCGCCGCGATGGATGCCCGCAGTCCCAGCGCGGGCGGCTCCACCGCGGCCGCCGAGTCGGTGGCGAAGTCCGGCAGGTCCAGCACGGTCTTGGGATAGGACGGGGTGACGGTGGAGACCGCGCGGATCCGCACCGGGTCCGTGGTGTGCCGGCGGGCGAACTCCATGCTGGAGAGCACGACCGCGGCGGCCCCGTCGGAGGTCGCGCAGATGTCGAGCAGCCGCAGCGGATCCGCGACGACCGCGGAGGCGGCCACCTCGTCCGCCGAGACGGCCTTGCGGTAGCGGGCGTTGGGGTTGGCGGCGCCTGCTGCCGAGTTCTTCACCTTGACCTGCGCGAAGTCCTCCAGGGTGTCGCCGTGCAGGGCCATGCGGCGGCGCGCGTAGAGGCCGAAGTACGTGGGGTTGGTGGCGCCCAGCACACGGAAGCGCAGCCAGTCCGGGTCGTCGGGGCGGTTGCCGCCGGCGGGGGCGAAGAAGCCCTTGGGCGCGGCGTCCGCGCCGATGACCAGGGCGACGTCCGCCATCCCGGCCAGGATCTGGGCCCGCGCGGCGTTGACGGCCTGCGCGCCCGACGCGCAGGCGGCGTACACGCTGGTGACGCGGGCGCCCTGCCAGCCCAGCGCCTGGGCGAAGGTGGCGCCGGCGACATAGCCGGGATAGCCGCCGCGTACGGTGTCCGCGCCCACCACGAGCTGGATGTCGGTCCAGGCCAGCCCGGCGTCGGCGAGGGCCGCGCGGGCGGCGGCGACGCCGTACTCGGTGAAGGACCGGCCCCACTTGCCCCACGGGTGCATGCCCGCGCCCAGCACTGCCACGTCGTCCGTCATCGGTCGCCTCCCAGGGGCTGCCAGTGCCAGGTGGTCCAGGTGGTCTCGTCGTCCTCGTTGAGCACACCGGGGACGAGTTCGACCTCCATGCCGACGGCGAGGTCCGCCAGGGCGGTGCCCGGGGCGGCCTGGCCGAGCACCACCATGCGCTCCGCCGCGAGTTCGACGGCGACCAGGACGTACGGCTCCCACTCGCGGGCGGGGTCGGAGACATAGGGCGCGGGCGGCCGGTAGCGCCCGTCGGTGTACGACCAGACGCGGCCGCGCCGGGACAGCGGGGTCTCCTCCAGCGTGGTGCCGGAGCAGGCCGGGTTGCGGCAGAAGGTGTCCTCCCGGGGGAAGAACACCGAACCGCAGTCCTGGCAGCGGGTGCCGATCAGCCGGAAGTCCTGGTCGGCGCCGGTGCCTTGGGCGGCCGGTCCGTCGTCCGTGTGCGGTCCGGCCTCCGTGAACCAGCCGGCCACCACAGGTTTGCGCGCTCGCGCCACGTGCCGCCTCCCCTTTGAATCTGACGGTTCGTCAGAAGTCTGCCACGGCAGGGCGGGAGAGGGAATGGCGGGGCCGGGGCCGGGCGCCGGGCCCGGTCGTCCGGAAGGCGCGTGCGCGGCCGGGTCAGTCCTGCGGCTGCTCCGCGAGCCACTTCGCGGCGATGTCGCCCAGTTCCGCGTCCCGGCCGGCCAGCATCGTCGCGATCATCTTCGCGTCGCCGCGCAGCGACCAGGCGGGGTGGCCGAACGAGGCCGGGTTGTTCTTCTCGATCAGGAAGTGCGCCGGCCAGGCCGTCCCGTAGCCGATCAGCGGCAGCGCCGCCAGATACCGCCGGTGCCCCCGGGCCAGCCCGTACGCGCTGATCGCGAGCCCGGTCAGCGTCCCCGTCAGGTGCACCCAGCGGGTGGCGGACCGGGAGTGCATCGCCACGTAGTAGGGCCAGAAATCCTCGAACGAATCGAATGTCCGCTGCGTCATGTCCGCACGCTAACCCCGGGGCCCGCCCGGCCGACAGGCCCCGAACACCTGGACGCCGTCAGAGGGCGGTGCTAAGTTCTTCTCGAACAGAGAATTACTCAATGTGAGAAGAACTCGACGAGGGGAAGCCATGGCACCGCAGCAGGAGGAGGACCGCTTCCTCGCCGCCTACGACCCGCGCGCCTTCGACCCGATCGCCGTGACCGTCGACGTGGTCGCCCTGACGCTGCGCGAAGGCGCCCTCCATGTGCTGCTGGTCCGCCGGGGCGCGCCGCCGTTCGAGGGCGCCTGGGCGCTGCCCGGCGGATTCGTCCGGGCCGGACGCGAATCGCTCGGCGAGGCCGCGGCCCGGGAGCTCGCCGAGGAGACCGGTCTCGACGCCGCCGACGGGCTCGGCCGGGTGCACCTCGAACAGCTCGGTTCGTACGGCCGCCCCGAGCGCGACCCGCGGATGCACGTGGTCTCCGTTGCCCACCTCGCCTTCGCTCCCGACCTCCCGGACGCGAGGGCCGGCAGCGACGCCGCGGCGGCCGCGTGGATCTCCGTCGTAGAACTTGAACCCGGATGGCAACCGGACGCGGCGGACCCGCGTCCCAACGAACAGGGCCGGCGGTCCGGGGCCCACGGGGGTGGTCCCGGCCGCCGGCCCGAAGGCCCCGAGCTGGCGTTCGACCACGCCGGAATCCTCGCCGACGGCCTCGACCGCGCGCGCTCGAAGATCGAGTACACGCCGCTGGCCACCGCCTTCCTCGGCGAGGAATTCACCATCTCCGAACTGCGCGCCGTCTACGAAGCCGTCTGGGGCGCGACCCTGCACGCGGGCAACTTCCACCGCAAAGTGCTCTCGGTCCCCGGCTTCGTCGAGTCCACCGGAGGCACCGCCACCCACGGCAGCGTCCGTGGCGGCCCGCGCGCCCGGCTGTACCGCGCGGGCGACGCCCGCCTCCTGCACCCCGCCCTGCTGCGCCCGGACCGCGAGGAGACCGTGCGATGACCCTCACCAGCGGCGCCGTCCACACCTTCGACCAGGCACTGGACGCCCTGCGCCACGGCTTCCCCGAGGACTTGGCGGCCGCCACCCGGCTGCACCGCCGGCTGGCCCGGCTGCTGCACCCCGACACCGCGCCGCCCGGCCGCCGGCCGGAAGCCTCCGCCGCCTTCCTGGCCCTGGCCGAGCGGTGGCGGGAGTACCTCGACGCCGCGAACCCCGCACCCCGCACCGTCACCACCCGCCGGCACACGTACCTGCTCGGCGACCCGCAGGCCACCGGCGACCTCGCCGTACTGCGCCGCGCCTCCTACCGGCGCGCCGACGGGACCCGGCACGACGCGCTGCTGAAGATCCCGCTGCAGCCGTACGACAACGATCTGATCGAGCACGAGGCCGCTGTGCTGACCCGCCTCGACACCGAGGCGGAACCGCGCCACCGCGCCTACGCCCCGCGGCTGATCGAGACGTTCCGGCACCGCGACACCGGCGGCACCGAGCGCCGGGTCAACGCGCTCGAACCGCTGGACGGCTTCCACAGCCTCGCCGAGGTCGCCGCCGCGTACCCCGGGGGCCTCGACCCGCTGGACGCCGTCTGGATGTGGCGCAGGCTGCTGGTCGCGCTCGGCTGGGCGCACCGGGCCCGGCTGGTGCACTGCGCGGTCTTCCCCGAACACGTCCTCATCCACCCCGGGCTGCACGGGCTGGTGCTCGTCGACTGGTGCTACGCGACCGCCACCGGCACCACCGCGCCGGTCCTCATAGAGCGGCACCGAGACCGGTATCCGCCCGAGATCCCCGGCCGGCGGCCGGTCACCGAAGCCACCGACCTCCACCTCGCGGCGCGCTGCATGGAGCACCTGATGGGGGAGCGCACCCCGAAGCCGCTCGCCGCCTTCATCCGCGGCTGCACGCTCCCCGGTGAGGCGGGCCGGCCGCACGACGCGTGGCGGCTGCTCGCCGAGTTGGACGAGCTCCTGGACCGGCTCTACGGGCCGCGCACCTTCCGCCCGTTCACCATGCCGGCCGCATAGCGACAAACCGACAACTACACCCGATCACATCAACAAGGGGGAACACCATGGGCAGCGGAAGCTGGTCGACCAATGTCTACGACGCCGCCGCACGCTACCGCGCCGCATCCGGCGCCGGTGCCTTCGCGTACAGCGACCACGTCACCTCGTCCGCCCCGCGCGGCTCCTGGACGGCGCACCCGTCCCTCGACCCCAAGGACCTCACCGTCCGCGAGAGCCGGGACTCGGCGGAGCACCCCGCATCGGTCGCCATCTCGGTGCTCTTCGACGTGACCGGCTCGATGCGGTCCGTCCCGCAGACACTGCAGACCAAACTGCCCGAGCTGTTCGGGCTGCTGCTCCGCAAGGGCTACGTCGAGCACCCGCAGATCCTCTTCGGCGCGGTCGGCGACGCCACCTGCGACCGGGTGCCGCTGCAGCTCGGGCAGTTCGAGTCCGACAACCGGATGGACAACGACCTCGGCAACATCCTGCTGGAGGGCGGCGGTGGCGGGCAGATGACCGAATCGTACGAGCTCGCCATGTACGCGATGGCCCGGCACACCTCCATCGACTGCCACGAGAAGCGCGGCCGGCGCGGCTATCTGTTCCTCATCGGCGACGAGATGCCGTACGGCAAGGTCAAGGCCCGCGAGGTCCGCGACGTCATCGGCGACGACCTGCGGGAGGACATCCCGATCACCGCGATCATCGCCGAGCTGCGCCGGAAGTTCGACGTGTACTACATCCTCCCGGCCGGGGCCTCGTACGTCGGCAACACCGAAGTCCTCGGCCTGTGGCGCAAGCTGCTCGGCCAGAACGTCATCGAACTCGACGACCTGGACGCGGTCTGCGAGACGATCGCGCTCACCATCGGTCTCGGCGAGGAGGCCATCGACCTCGCGGAGGGGCTCGCCGACCTCGACGACGTCGGCTCGGACGCGGGCGCCTCGGTCGGCAAGGCCCTCGCCGCGATCGGCCGCGACCGCGCCACCGGCCCGGCCGCAGGCGCCCCCCTGATCGACGGCGCGACCACCACCGGAGCCGCGGGTACGACGCGTCTGTGAGCTGAACAGGGACGCGCCGGCGGGGGCACGGCGGGGTGTCCCCGCAGGGCGGCGGACGAACCCGACCGGCACCTTCGAGCGGACACGCGCGTTCGCCGCCCGAGGAGATACCCCGGCGGGCCCCCGACCTTCGCACCGCACCGCGCGGAGGCGACCGCCTCGCCGAAGCGACCAACGAACCACCCCGGAGGGACCATGCACACCATCGTCGCCGACCTCGGCTACGGGGACGCGGGCAAGGGTGCCGTCGTGGACCGGCTCTGCTCGGCGGAGCCGGTCCGGGCGGTGGTCCGCTTCAACGGCGGCGCCCAGGCCGCGCACAACGTCGTCACACCCGACGGACGCCACCACACCTTCGCCCAGTTCGGCTCCGGCACCCTGCGCGGGACACCCACGTACCTGTCCCGCTTCATGCTCGTCGACCCGCTCGCACTGGCCGCCGAGGCGGACCACCTCACCGCGCTCGGCGTCCGGGACCCGCTGTCGCTGCTCACCGTCGACCGGGACGCCGCGCTCACCACCCCGTACCACGCGGCCGCCAACCGGCTGCGCGAACAGGCCCGCGGCGGGGAGCGGCACGGCTCGTGCGGGATGGGCATCGGCGAGACCGCGGCCTACGCGCTCGCCCACCCCGAGGACGCGCCCCGGGTGGGCGACTGCGTCTCCCGTCCCCGTCTGCTGCGCAAACTCGGGCTGCTGCGCGACCGGTTGTCCGACGAGCTGGGGCGGCTGCCGGCGCCGCCCGTCGAGCACTGCGCGGACGCCTTCGCGGCGTTCGCCCGCGCGGTCACCCTGGCCGGCGAGGGGCATCTCACGCGGCTGCTGGCCGAGGGGCCGGTCGTCTTCGAGGGCGCGCAGGGCGTCCTCCTCGACGAGTGGCACGGCTTCCACCCGTACACGACATGGTCGACCACCACCTTCGCCAACGCCGAGACGCTGCTGGCCGAGGCGGGCGGGGCGGGCACGGCGCTGAAGCTCGGTGTCGTGCGCACGTACACCACCCGGCACGGTCCAGGACCGCTCGTCACCGAGGACCCGGAACTCGCCCGGGAGCTGCCGGAACCGCACAACGGTCACGGCCGCTGGCAGGGCGCTTTCCGCACCGGGCACTTCGACGCGGTGGCGCACGCCTACGCCGTCGAGGTCTGCGGGGGAGTGGACGCGCTGGCAGTCACCCATCTCGACGCCCCCGCCCGCTGCCCCGGACTGCGGATCGCCCGCGCCTACGGCATGGACGGGCGGCTGGTCGAACGCCTGCCGGCCGGCGCCCCCGGCGATCTGGGGCGCCAGGCCGGGTTGACGGCCCGTCTGGAGGCGGCCAGACCGGCCGTCTGGGAGACCCCCGGTGCCGACCCGGCCGCCTGGTCGGCCGCCGTCGGCGAGGCGCTGTCCGTACCCGTCGCGCTGGAGTCCTACGGGCCGACGTGCGCGGACGTCAGGGACCGCCGGGAGACCGGGAAGTCGAAGTACGTGTCGGGGAACCGCTCGGGTGTGTACGTGTAGTGCCACCACTCCTCGGCGAGATTGACGAAGCCCAGTCCTTCGAGGGTGCCCTTGAGCAGCAGGCGGTTCTCCCGCTGCACACCCTGGATCCGCGGGTCCAGGGTGTGCGAGAGCGTGTCGAAGTAGTCGAACGGGGTCCCCATGTCGACGCTCCCGCCCGAGAGTCGCACGATGGTCACATCCATGGTGCTGCCCCGGCTGTGCCCGGACCTGGCCGCGATGTAACCGTCCTCGAACAGCCGCGACTTGTCGACATTCGGATAGAACTCGCTCTTCATCCGCTGGTCGTCGAGGTCCTTGGCCCACGCCACGAAGTGGTCGACGGCGCGCTGCGGCCGGTAGCAGTCGTACACCTTGAGCGAGTACCCGCGGCGCAGTAGCTTCAACTGCGCCGCGTGCAGGGCCTCGGCGGCCGGCCGGGTCAGCAGGCAGATCGGCTGCCGGTAGCCGTCGATGGGCACCCCGACGAAGTTGTGCGCGGTGGCGTAGCGCATCTCCTGGAGGATCGTCGGGTCGACGTCCCGCAGCGCCACGAACGCCTTGGGGGCCTTCGGCCCGCCGCCCCCGTGCCCGTCCCCGGACCGTGCCTGCGCCGGTGCGGCGGCGGTGCCCGCAGCGACGGCGATGAGCGTGGCGACGGACACGGCGAGGGTGCGGAGCACGGTCGTGAGTCGTGGCATGGGTCCTCCAGCGGTCGGACGGATGTGTCGGACGGAGTCAGGCGTGATCGTTCGGGCCAGGCGTGATCGTTGACGCGGAACAGTGTCGCGGATCGGTGACGCGGGCGGGTGATCCCGGAGTTGATGCTCCCGGTGCGGGTGATCGGATACAGTCCCGGCGTGCCCGATCGTGAGAAGGACTCCCACTGCTCCTCCTGCGGAACGGCGTTCGGCCCCGCCGCCGGATGGCCGCGGACCTGCGCCGCCTGCGGCGCCACCGCCTACCGCAACCCGCTGCCGGTCGCGATCACGCTGCTCCCGGTCCGCGACGACGCGGGCACCGGGCTCGCCGTCATCCGCCGCACCATCGAGCCCGGCCGCGGACTCCTCGCCCTCCCCGGTGGATTCATCGACCACGGTGAGACCTGGGAGCAGGCCGTGGTGCGGGAGCTCCTCGAGGAGACCGGGATCGTGGCCGCGGCCGACCCCGCGCTCGCCGACACCCTCACCGACGCGGAGGGCGGGTTCCTGCTCGTCTTCGGGCTGCTGCCGCTCCGGGACGCCGCCGACCTGCCGGCGTCGGTCCCCACCGACGAGACCGAGGGCTGGGAAGTGCTGTACGAGCCCGCCGAGTTGGCGTTCCCGCTGCACACCCTGGCGGTCCGCCGCTGGTTCGACGGCGGTTACGGCGAACACGGCGACAGGACGGTCCGGCCCGGAGCCCGCTGAGAGCGTCGTACCGACGGCCGTCCCGTCGGCGGCCGTCACTCCGTCACCCCCGTCACTCCGTCACCCCCGTCACTCCGGCAGGCCGCGCACCCGCACCCGGTGGCCCACCTCGTCCTCCCCGTCGCGCTCCACCACCACCTGCCCGTCGGCCAGCCGGGTCGTGAAGCGCTCCACCAGCGGTGCGGCCCAGCCGTCGCCTTCATCGGTGAAGAGGATCCCGCCGCCGGTGCGCCCCGCCACCGGGGCCCACACCTCCAGTTCCACGGCGCCGTCGTCGCCCGTCACCGGCAGGACCGCTCCGGCCCGCGCCAGCACCGGGATCCGGCCGAGCGGCGCGTCCAGCAGGATCTGTCCCGGCCCCTCGTACGCGGTGCCGGTCGCGGTGTCGTACCAGCGGCCCCGCGGCAGCCGGATCGCGCGGGTGACCGAGCCGCGCTCCAGGACCGGGGCCACCAACAGGGCGTCGCCCAGCAGGAAGGCGTCCCCGCAGCCGCGCAGCCTGCGGTCCTCCGGGTCGTTCCACCACAGCGGCCGGACGTACGGTGCGCCGGTACGCCGTGCCACGTGGGCGAGGGTGTCGAAGTACGGCAGCAGCCGCTTCCGTTCCCGCAGCGCGGCCGCCGCGTGCTCCTCGACCTGCGGCCCGAACTCCCACGGTTCCCGCCGCCCCGCCGTGATCGCCGAATGGGTGCGGAAGAACGGCAGGAAGGCACCGAGCTGGAACCAGCGCAGATAGAGCTCGGGGGACGGTGTTCCGGTGAACCCGCCGACGTCGGGCCCGGAGTACGGCACCCCGCACAGCCCCAGCCCGATCACCAGCGACAGCGAGGCCCGCAGCCCGGACCAGCCGGTGGTCACATCGCCCGACCACGTCCCGCCGTACCGCTGCATGCCCGCCCAGCCGGAGCGGGAGAACAAGAACGGCCGGGTGTCGGGCTCCAGTTCCCGCAGCGCCTCGTAGCCGGCGCGGGTCATCGCCAGCCCGTAGACGTTGTGGGCCTCGCGGTGGTCGCCACCGCGCCCCTCCAGGGCGTGCCGGGCCGACCGTGGCAGGGTCGGCTCGCCGAACGCGGCGAACGACACCGGCTCGTTCATGTCGTGCCACACCCCGGCGAAGCCCTGCGCCAGCCGCTCCGCGTACAGCGCTCCCCACCACTTGCGGACCCGCGCGTCGGTGAAGTCCGGGAAGACCGCCTCGCCCGGCCACACCACGCCGCGCACCTCCTGGCCCCGGGCGTCCCGTACGAACGCCCCGGCGGCCGTCCCGCTGTCGTACACCGGGTTGCCCGGCTCCGCCTTCACCGCCGGATCGACGATCGACACCAGCCGCACCCCGTCGCGCCGCAGCTCCGCGGCGAGCCCGGGGAGATCGGGGAACCGCTCCCGGTCCACGGTGAAGACCCGGTGCCCGTCGTAGTGGTCGATGTCCAGGTGCAGCGCCGACAGCGGCAGCCCGCGCTCGCGGAAGCCCGCCGCGACCCTGCGGACCTCCTGCTCGCTGCCGAAGCCCCAGCGCGAGTGCTGGTAGCCCAGCGCCCAGCGCGGCGGCAGCGCGGGCCGGCCGGTCAGCGCCGTCCAGCCCGCCAGGATCCGGGCCGGCGAGCCGGTCAGCACCCAGTAGCGCAGCGGCCCGCCGTCGACCCGCAGCTCGCAGCCGCCCGGCCGGTCGTGCCCGGAGCCGGCGCCCTCCTCCCCGTCGCGCAGCGTCACATGGCCGTCCCACGTGTTGTCGTGGAAGACCAGATGACAGCTGGCGTCCGCGACCACCATCTGCACCGGCATGGTGATGTACAGCGGGTCGTCGCCGGGGCCGAAGGAACCGCCCGGGTCGGTGTTCCACAGCCGGTACGAGCCCTCCCGCAGCCGCGGTCCCGACGCCCGGCCGCCCAGGCCGAACACACACGCGTCCGCGGCGGTCTCCGAACGCTGCACCCAGCGGGTGCGGTCACCCGGCTCCCGGCCCGCCGGATCCCACCAGCGGGGCGGCAGATCGCGCCGCAGCAGTATGCCGCCCGGGGTACGGAACTCCACCGCACCGTGGCGCGAGACCAGCACCGTCACCCGCTCCGACACGACCCGCCAGCCGTCCCCGTTGCGGTCGCTCTCCAGCTCCACGCGGGTGTCCACCGGCGGGCACTCTCCCCCGAAATCCGTCCGGGGCGACCCCCACAGCGCGTACGACGGCTCCGGCTCGGCCCCGTCCCAGCCGCAGAACACCGCGCCGCCCACCGCGACCCGCACCCGCAGCGACGAGCGGGTGAACCGCACCACCCCGCCGCCCGGCAGCGGCTCCACCCCCTGCGCGGGGCCGGGCACCCGGGCCCGTTCCGCTCCCCGCCGCGGCAGGTCCCGCCCGTCGGTGCGCTGTCTGCGCCACGCGGACCGCAGTGTCCGCAGGCCGTTCGCGGACCCGACCATCCGTACCGACCGCACCAGGTCCCGAGAATCCATGGCGCCCACCCTTCCACTGCTCCCGGCCGCCGTACCGCGCGTTCAGCCAGCGTTCACCTGTAGGTGAACCACATCGCGGCATTCCCCGTTGTGGGGGTCCCGCCCTGGCGCCGAAGACGATCACATGGCATCGTCCTGCCCAGCCCTGCCGTAGGACATTCCGCCCGCGCAGGGTCCAGCCGCACACAGAGCGACGTGTCGCCGTACCCGTCTCGTCGTACCGTCCGGGAGCCGCCCCATGAGCACCACGACCGAGCCCGCCCACGCCCCGGAGCCCTTGTGGACCCCCGGCCCCGAGCGGGTCGCCGGCGCGCGGATCACCCACTTCCAGGCCTGGGCCGCGCAGCACCACGGCGCCCCGGCCGGCGATCCCGCGGACCCGCTCGCGAGCTACCGGGCGCTGCACGCCTGGTCGGTACGGGAGCCGGCGGTCTTCTGGGGGGCCGTCGCGGAGTGGTTCCAGGTGCGGTTCTCCACCCCCTACGAGGCCGTGCTCGGCGACGCGTCCATGCCGGGCGCCCAGTGGTTCACCGGCTCGGCCCTCAACTACGCCGAGCACGCGCTGCGTCCGGCCCTGGACCCGGAGCGCGCCGACACGCCCGCCCTGGTCCATCTGGACGAACGGCCGGAAATCGCCGAGACCAGCTGGGCCGAGCTGAGCCGGCAGGTCGCCTCCGTCGCCGGCCGGCTGCGCGACCTCGGCGTCGCTCCCGGCGACCGCGTCAGCGGCTATCTGCCCAACATCCCGCAGGCCGTCGTCGCCCTGCTCGCCACCGCCGCCGTGGGCGGCGTGTGGACCTCCTGCGCCCCGGACTTCGGCGCCCGCAGCGTCCTGGACCGCTTCCAGCAGGTCGAGCCCGTGGTCCTGTTCGCCGTCGACGGCTACCGCTACGGCGGCAAGGAGCACGACCGGACGGACAGCGTCGCCGAGCTGCGGGCCGAGCTGCCGTCGCTGCGCGCCGTCATCCACATCCCGGTGCTCGGCACACCGGCGCCGGACGGCGCGCTGGAGTGGGACAGCGTCGTCTCGGACGACACCGCTCCCGCGTACGAGCAGGTGCCCTTCGACCATCCGCTGTGGGTGCTGTACTCCTCGGGCACCACCGGCCTGCCCAAGGCCATCGTCCAGTCCCAGGGCGGCATCCTGCTGGAGCACCTCAAGCAGACCGGCCTGCACATGGACCTCGGTCCCGGCGACCGCTTCTTCTGGTACACCTCCACCGGCTGGATGATGTGGAACTTCCTGGTGTCGGGCCTGCTGGCCGGCGCCACCGTCGTGCTCTACGACGGCAGCCCCGGCTACCCCGACACCGGCGCGCAGTGGCGGATCGCCGAGCGGACCGGTGCCACCGTCTTCGGTACCTCCGCCGCCTACGTCATGGCCTGCCGCAAGGCCGGGGTCCGGCCAGGGCACGACTTCGACCTCTCGGCGGTCAAGTGCGTCGCCTCGACCGGCTCACCGCTGCCGCCCGACGGGTTCCGCTGGATCCACGAGGAGGTCAAGGAGGACGTCTGGATCGCGTCCGTCAGCGGCGGCACCGATGTGTGCAGCTGCTTCGCAGGCGGCGTTCCCACCCTTCCCGTCCACATCGGGGAACTGCAGGCCGCGGGGCTGGGCACCGACCTGCAGGCGTGGGACGTGTCCGGCCGGCCGGACATCGACGAGGTCGGTGAGCTGGTCGTCACCAACCCCATGCCGTCGATGCCGGTGCGGTTCTGGAACGACCCCGGGGACGCCCGCTACCGCGAGAGCTACTTCGAGATGTTCCCCGGCGTGTGGCGGCACGGCGACTGGATCACCATCACCTCGCGCGGCACCGTGATCATCCACGGCCGCTCCGACTCCACCCTCAACCGGCAGGGCGTCCGGATGGGCTCCGCCGACATCTACGAGGCCGTCGAACGCCTCCCGGAGATCCGCGAGTCGCTCGTCATCGGCGTCGAACTGCCGGACGGCGGCTACTGGATGCCGCTCTTCGTCCACCTCGCGCAGGGCGCCGCGCTCGACGACGGGCTGCGCGGCCGCATCAAGGACGCGATCCGCGCCGAGCTCTCCCCGCGCCATGTCCCGGACGAGGTCATCGCCGTTCCCGCGGTGCCCCACACCCTCACCGGCAAGCGCCTGGAGGTCCCCGTCAAACGCCTGATGCAGGGCGCGGCGCTGGACAGGACGGTCAACCCCGGCTCCGTCGACGACATCGAGGTGCTGCGCTTCTACGAGCGGCTGGCACAGGACCGCCGGGCCTAGATTCCTGACGGCGTGTGCCGTGCTGACGCGGCCGACCGCGTCAGCACGGCGCCGCCCTCACCCGGTGTACTGGGCGAAGATCTTCGAGAACTCGTAGGGCGACTGCGGGACGTTGGTGCACATGTACAACGCCCCGTTGCAGGCGTTGCGGTCGCGGGTCTCCTCCCAGAAGCCGAGCATGCCCAGGTGCTTGCCCTGGGCGAACGACACGAGCTGCCGGGAGTCGGCCTGGTCGAAGATGTGCCCGTCGTCGTTCTGGCCGAGCATCGGGGTGACGCCGGTCATCGCCCACAACTGGGCGTCGGTCTTGGCGGGGTACAGGGTCTTGAGCTGCGCCTGGGTGCTCTGCGCCGCCTGGACGGCCGCATCACCGTAGTCCGTGGCGCGGTAGTAGTCCATGGCCATGACGTTGACGGCGTCGAGGGTGACGCCCGCGTCGCGCGCGGACTTCACGATGGTGATCCCGTCCGCCGTCAGACCCTCGGGCAGCACCGGCAGGGTGAGCGAGATCCGCAGCCCGGGGTGCGCCTGCTGGAGCCGGGCCAGCGCCTGGGAGCGACGGCTGATGGAGGCGGGTTCGGCGGTGGCCGCCCCTTCGATGTCGAAGTCGGCGTAGGTCAGGCCGTACGCGGTGACGACGGCGTCGTACTCCGCGTACAGCGAGTCGACGGTGGTGCAGGCCTGGGCGAGTTCCGATCCGGAGGCGCCGCCGAAGGAGATCTTCACGTCGCCGCCGCCCGCCCGGATGGCGTCGACCTGGTCCTTGGCCCAACCGGCCCGCGGGTCATAGGCGTTGAACCACATGGCCTTGCAGCTGGAGGCGGTGATGAAGGCCATGGTGAAGCTCTTCAGCCCGCTCGCGGAGGCCATGGCGGGCATGCTCGGCGTCGGCCAGGCACCCATGTCGACATACGGGGCGGTGTGCACGGTGCCGGGGCCCGGGCCGCCGCCCGTGGTCGTGGTGCCGCCGGCAACCGCGCTGTAGGCGGAGGTGTTGCCCGCCGCGTCCTTGGCCCGGACCCGGAAGCTGTAGCTGGTGGTGGCCTGCAGTCCGGTGGCGGTGTACGAGGTGCCGGTCACGGCCACGGGTGCGGCGCCGTCCCGGGAGACCTCGTAGCCGGCGACCGAACCGGAGTTGTCGGTGGAGGCCGTCCACCGCACGGTGAGCGAGGAGCCGGTGGCCGAGCCGACGGTGACGCCGCCGGGTACCGATGGGGCGGTGGTGTCGGGCGGCCCCGCCTCGCAGGAGCCGCCGTTCAGCAGGCAGTTGGCCGGGGTGCCGGTTCCGGCGGCGACCCAGCCGAAGACCGCTGACGCGCCGGGTGCCAGGGTGCCGTTGTAGTCCCGGTTGGTGAACGTGTAGTGCGAGGCGTTCTTGGTGAGCAGCGCGTCCCAGTAGCTGCCGACACTGCTTCCCGACGGCAGGTCGAACTCGACCTTCCAGCTGGTCAGGGTGGAGGTGCCGCCGTTGGTGATCCGGTACTGGGCCTGGTAGCCCGAGCCCCAGTCGGAGGTCTTGCTGAACGCCGCCGAGGCACCGCCCGCCGCGGCGGCGGGCGGCGTGAGGAACAGGACGAGCGTCCCGAACAGTGCCAGGACGAGCGTGAGGGATCTTCGCATACTGGACTCCCATAGGTCTGTACCAATGCCGCCCAGTACGTGAATACTTGACCACCAGGTGCACGTCAAGGTTCACGACAGGAGTCACTGATGACCCGTCAACCTCCGTAGGTGCTTTCCGACTCACCCAGCACTGCCGCGAAGTCGCCCGCCAGCCGGGCCGCCTCCTCCACCGGCAGGGCCGCCGTGGTGATCCGCACCCCGGGCGCCGACGCGGTACGGAACCGGGCGCCGCCCGCGACCCACCACCCGTGCGACCGCAGTCCGTTGACCACCGCCGACTCGTCCCTGACCGGCACCCAGACGTTCAGCCCGCTCCGGCCGTGCGCGGTGATCCCGCGGTGCGCCAGTTCACCGATCAGCGCCTCCCGGCGGGCGGTGTACGCGGCCTCGGCCCGCGCCACCAGCGCTGCCGTCGCCGGATCCGTGAGCAGCCGCAGCACCGTCTCCTGCAGCACATGGCTCACCCAGCCCGAGGTGAGCAGCAGCAGCCCGTCGTGCCGGGCCAGCGACGTCTCGTCGCAGGCGAGCGCGGCCCACCGCAGGTCGCTGCCCAGATGCTTGGACACGGTACGGACCTGCGCCCAGCGGGGGAGGCCGCCGGTGGTGAGGGAGTGCAGCGGGACCCCGGAGGTGTCCGCCGTGTAGTCGTCCTCGATGACCAGCACCTCGGGGGCCGCGGTCAGCACCGCCAGCAGGTCCGCCCGGCGCCGCTCGGAGAAGCACGCGCCCAGCGGGCTCTGCGAGCGCGGCATGCAGACCACCGCCCTGGCCCCCGCGCGCAGCGCGGCCCGCAGCGCCTCCGGCCGCATCCCCTCCTCGTCCACCGCCACCGGAACGATGCGCAGCCCCAGCGCCGGAGCGAGGTCCAGCAGCCGGTGGAAGCCCGGGTCCTCCATCGCCACGGCGTCGCCCGGCCGCAGTTCGGCCGAGAGCAGCCGGCCGATGCAGTCCAGCGCGCCATGGGCGAACGTCACGTGTGCTGCCGGTACGCCGTCGCGCCCGAACCAGCGGCGGGCCACCGCTTCCAGTTCCGGCAGCCGCGGCGAGGTCCGGTGCGAACCGGGCCCCGGGGTCACCCGGGACGGCGGCACCAGATCGGGCAGGAACGCCGGATCGGGGTGGCCGCCGGCCAGACTCCGTACGCCCTCCGGGGTCTTGGGCGGGCGGCGCGAGCCACTCGTCCCGACGGAGGGGGCCTCGGCGACCACCGTTCCGCCGCGCCCGCGGGTCAGCACGATGCCGCGCTGGCGCAACTCCTTGTAGGCCGTGGCCACGGTGCCCGGACTCACCCCGAGATCCTCGGCGAGCCTGCGCACCGGCGGCATGGCGCTGCCGGGCGGCAGCGAGCCGTCCGCCACCGCACGTTCGACGGACGCGGCAATGCCCTTGGCGGTTGTACCACTGATCGCATATTGTGTTGCCACATTCGCAAGTATGTATTGATACAAAGACGGAGTCAAGGGGGAACGGGTGCGGAAGCGACCGGGGACGGGGACAGGGATGGCGGCGCGGATTCCGGGAGGGCCCGACGGCCGCCGGATGCTCTGGATCAACTTCGTGGACAAGACCGGGTCCGGTCTCTGGCTGAGTGTCACGGCGCTGTACTTCCTGGTCGTCGCGGACCTCAGCGCGAGCCGGATCGGTCTGCTGATGGGACTGGCCGGCGCCGTCGGCATCGCCGGCTCACCCGTCGCCGGCCGGCTCGCCGACCGCTTCCGCCTCACCCGGCTGCTGCTCGCCGTCCAACTGCTGCGCGCCGCCTCCGGCCTGCTGATGCTCGCCGCCCACGGCTTCTGGCAACTGCTGCCCCTGGTGGCACTCGGCAGCTTCGGCGAACGCTCCGCCTCCGTGCTCACCAAGCTCTACGCCGCCCGCGTCGCCGGCCCCGACCGGTCCCGCTACCAGGCGGTCCAGCGCACCGTCGTCAACGTCGGCTACACCCTCGGCGGCCTCGGCGCCTCGGTCGGCCTCGCCTTCGGCAGCGCCACCGTCTACCGCGGCCTCCTGCTCGCCGACGGCCTGTCCTTCTGCGTCGTCGCCGTACTCGTCGCCCGCTGCGCCGAACCCCCGTCCGCCACCCGGACGGTGGCCTCGTCCGCCACCAAGTGCCCGCCCGCAGCCGCCCGCCCCGCGGCAGCGCCCGCCAGCCCATGGCGCGACCGCGGATACCTCGGCTACGCCGCCACCGACGCCCTGCTCTTCCTCGACGGCTCCGTACTGCGCGTCGGCATGCCGCTGTGGATCATCAGCGCCACCACCGCGCCGCACGGGCTCGCCGCCCTGCTCTTCGTCATCAACACCGTCGTCGTGGTGCTCTTCCAGGTCCGGCTCTCCCGCCACGGCCACACCCCGCACCTCGCCGCCAGGACCCTGCGCCACGTCGCCGCCTGCTACTTCCTCGGCGGAGCCGCCGTGGCCGCCTCCGTCGTCGACGACCGCTGGGCGGCCATCGCCGCGATGCTCGTCGCCGCGGTCGCCTTCACCTTCGTGGAGATGTACCAGGCCACGGTCTCGTGGGAACTGTCCGTGGCCCTCGCCCCGGACGACGCGCAGGGCGCGTACGTCGGGGTGCACGGACTGGCCCAGTCCGCCGAACGCGCCGCGGGACCGCTGATCATGACGACGGCGGTCATCGCGGCGGGGCCGCTCGGCTGGCTCGGCCTCGGCACGGCCCTCGCCGGCACCGCGTTCCTGCAGAAGCGCATGGTGCTGCGGCGCCTCGACTCCACACGGCCGGTGACGAACCCGTCCGGATTGTCAGTGTCTCCGATTACAGTGAGTGACAATTGATCGTCACGCCGAGGGGGAGCCATGGCACACACCAGGAACGGGAAGCGGAACAGGAACAGCGGCCGGACGAGCGGCCGTTCACGGGACAGCTCGGGCGGTCGCCGGCCGGAGCGTTCACGGGACCGCGCAGAGGACCGCTCACGGGGTGTTGTTCCGCGCCGGGTGAGCCAGCGGCGCGCCCTGCGCCGTGAAGCTCCCGTCATCGTCGCGCTGCTCGCCGGTGAACGGGATTTCGCCGTGATGCGCCGCTACCGCGGCTTCCCCTGCGAGGACCACCCCGAGTATCTGCGGCAGATGGACGGCCTGCTGCGCTCGCTGCTCTCCCAGGGGCTGTTCGTCACCGTCACCCTCTTCGATCCCGGGGAGTACGCGGAGTACTGCGCCGACACCGGCCAGGACCCGGACACCCCCGCCACCCGCGCCCGCTACACCGCCGACATCACCGCGGGCGGCCCCGGCGTCCCGTACAGCGGGCAGCCGGTGCGTCAACTCCTCGCACAGCTTGGCCACGAGGCCGACCGGCAGATGGCCTGGGACCGCGCCACCGAGGTCCTCACCGCGGCGGAAAGCCGCACCGACGGCGGCCGCGAACGCGCGAGCATCGCCTTCGAACGAGCCTCCCGGGCGCTGACAGGGCTCATCGAAACCGCCGGCACCGGCATCCACCACGTCGTCTGCAGCGTTCCGCTGGACGGCACCCCACTGCTCGCCGTCCTCACCGCGGAGCGCGCCGAATCGGGCCGGATCCACTTCGCGGAGGCCGACGCCCTGGTGTTCTGCACGGTCCTCGCCGCGGCCGCCGTCAGCGACAGCCCCGGCGGCATCGTCGTCCGGTCCACCGGCGCCGACGGACGGGACGAGGTACGCGGCTGGTCCCTGCGCGACGGCTGGCCGCAACCGCTCACCGAGGCGGAGGTCTTCAACGCCTACTGCACCGACGCCGAAACCGGCGAACCGGTACCGCCGGAACCGGGCGTCACGTACCGGCCCGGCCTGCCGCTGCGGCAGGCGCCGCGCGACTGACGCGCACCCCGACGAGCGAGGGGCGTTCCACCGGAAACCGGTGGAACGCCCCTCGGA
>NZ_JAPVLS010000008.1:88743-165555 GCF_027158125.1 Streptomyces sp. H39-C1 | reverse complement strand
CAGATACGTACCGGCGCCGCGGGCCCTGGCCACCCGCTCGGGGAACGCGAGCGCGGCCACCAGCCCGGCCGCCGCGTCGTCACCAGCGGAGACGGCGGCCCCGGACCCGCGCGGCCCGTCCGGTCCGCCGGAGGTCCCGGCCTGCCGCAGCGACGACTCCAGCCGGCCGGCCTCGGCGCGCCAGCGGGCCGCGTAACCGTCGCCGCCACGCCGGGCCTGCCGCCAGGCGGCGGCCAGGTCGTCGCCGTAGTCGCGCGGCGGCTCCTCGCTGAGCAGCGCCACGACCTCGGCCGCGCGCCGCGCACCGACCGCACGTGCCCCGTCGAGGAGCGCGCGGGCGAGCCGCGGGTGCACGCCCAGCCGGCTGAGCCGCTTGCCCCGGTCGGTGGCGAGGCCGGCGGCGTCCGGGTCGCCCCAGCAGGCCGTCTGCAGAGCGAACGCGGCGAGGTCGGCGACGGAGATCTCCGGTGCCGGCCAGCGCGGATGCCCGGCGTTGTCCGCCTCCGACCAGCAGCGGTACACCGTGCCGGGACCCTCGCGCCCGGCGCGCCCGGCCCGCTGGCGGGCCGCCGCGTGCGAGACCCGCACCGTCGTCAGCGCGTCGAGGCCGCGTGCGTGGTCCACCCGCGGCTCACGCGCCAGCCCGCCGTCCACCACGATGCGCACCCCGGGGACGGTGAGGCTCGACTCGGCCACCGACGTGGCCAGCAGCACCCGGCGGCCGGTTCCCGGCGCGAGCGCCGCGTCCTGCACGGCGGCCGGCGCCCGCCCGTGCAGCTGCAGCACTTCCACGTCGAGCCCGCTCAGCATCCCGGCGACCCGCGCGATCTCCCCGACGCCCGGCAGGAAGCACAGCACGTCCCCCTCCTTCTCGCGCAGGGCCCGCCGTACCACCGCCGCCACGTGCTCCAGCAGCGCCGGATCGACCCGCATCCCGTGCGGCGGGCGCACCGGGCGGACCGGCGGGGCCCACTCCACGGCGACCGGATGCAGGATGCCCTGCGCCTCGACCACCGGGGCGGCACCGTCCTCGCCCCCGACCAGCGCGGCCCAGGCGGCGGTGTCCGTGGTGGCGGAGGCCGCGACCACCCGCAGCTCCGGGCGCAGGGCGGCCCGTACGTCCAGCAGGAAGGCCATCGAGGTGTCGGCGTCCAGATGCCGCTCATGGCATTCGTCCAGTACGACGGTGTCCACACCGGCCAGCTCCGGATCACGCTGCAGCCGCTGCAGCAGCACACCGGTCGTCACCACTTCGACGACCGTCTCCGCCGAGACCTTCCGCTCGCCGCGCACCGTGAAGCCGATCCGGGCGCCGACGCCCTCGCCGAGCAGCCACGCCATCCGGCGGGCGGCGGCCCGCGCCGCCATCCGGCGCGGCTCGGCCACCAGCACCCGGCGGGGGACCTCCCCGTACTGGGGGAGCAGCCCGGCCAGCGCGAGCGGTACGAGGGTGGTCTTCCCCGTTCCCGGCGGCGCGGCGAGTACGGCGCAGCCCCGTTCGTCGAGCGCCCGCAGCAGTGCGGGCACGACGGTCTGTACGGGCAGGTCGAGGGAACTGGCGCGGATCACCCGCCCAGTGTGCCCGTCGGTCCGGCGGCGGGCGCCGCCGTCAGTCCCGCACGCACACGAAGATCGCCGTCCCGGGCAGGATCCCGCCGCGCAGCGGCGACCAGCCGCCCCATTCCTGGGTGTTCCACTCCGGCCACTGCGGCTCGACGAGGTCGACCAGCCGGAAGCCGGCCGCGGCGATCTCCCGCACGCGGTCGCCGAGGGTCCGGTGGTGCTCGACGTACTCGGCGAGCCCGCGCCCGTCCTGCTCGACGTACGGGGTGCGGTCGAAGTAGGAGGAGACGGCGGTCAGCCCCTCGGGGCCCGGCTCGTCGGGGAAGGCCCAGCGGATCGGGTGGGTGACGGAGAAGACCCAGCGCCCGCCCGGCCGCAGCACGCGGTGCACCTCGCGCTGCACGCGTTCGGGGTCGGCGACGACGGGGAGCGCGCCGTACGCCGAGCACGCCAGGTCGAACGACGCGGCCGCGAACGGCAGCGTCCCCGCGTCGGCCTGGACGAGCGGGAAGCCGCCGTCCGCCGACTCCTCGTCGATCCGGCGCGCGTGCTGCAGCTGCCGGTGGGAGAGGTCGAGGGCGACCGGGCGCGCGCCGCGCGCGGCCAGCCAGCGCGAACACTGCGCGGCGCCGGCGCCGATCTCGAGCACCGACAGGCCCGCGAGTTCCGCGGCGGGGCCGAGCAGTCCGGCGTCGGACTCGTCCAGTCCCTCCGGCCCCCAGACGAAGTTCCCGTCGCCGAGGAAGGCTCCGTGCTCGACCTGGTACTCGTCCGCGTTCCGGTCCCACCAGCCCCGGTTGGCCCGGCTGCTTTCCGTGACGCCTGCGGTACGCCGGGTGGCTACTGGTTCGGGTCCTTGGCTCATCGCGGTTGTCGTCGTACTCTCTGGTTGGACCTGTGACGGGGGGACTTGCGCCGGGTATGGGCCGTTCTGCCCCAGGTGGGCCCTTCGCGCATTGACCGTGTCCGGCTGCCCCCGTATGCTACAAGTTGCGCTGCGGGCCTGCGCACCTCAGACGTAGCAGGTTGCGCTCGCACTGGCTTGTATCCCCTCGGTCCTTGAGGCGACTCTCCGATTCATTTGGAAGGTCCGACTCAAGGCTGTCCGGCTTCGGCTGTGCGATAACGGGTCCTGGCGTAGCAGTACCTACAACTTCTGTCCGTACCGGAGTCCTTCCCCATATGACGAGCAGCACCGAGGCAACGCGCACCACCCCGCAGGTGGCGGTCAACGACATCGGCTCCGAGGAAGACTTCCTCGCAGCGATCGATGCGACGATCAAGTACTTCAACGACGGCGACATCGTCGAAGGCGTGATCGTAAAGGTCGACCGGGACGAGGTCCTGCTCGACATCGGTTACAAGACCGAGGGCGTCATCCCGTCCCGCGAGCTTTCGATCAAGCACGACGTCGACCCCAATGAGGTCGTCAAGGTCGGCGACGAGATCGAAGCCCTTGTTCTCCAGAAGGAGGACAAGGAAGGCCGCCTGATCCTCTCGAAGAAGCGCGCTCAGTACGAGCGTGCCTGGGGCACCATCGAGAAGATCAAGGAAGAAGACGGGATCGTCACCGGTACCGTCATCGAGGTCGTCAAGGGTGGTCTCATCCTCGACATCGGCCTCCGCGGCTTCCTGCCCGCCTCGCTCGTCGAGATGCGTCGCGTCCGCGACCTCCAGCCGTACGTGGGCAAGGAGCTCGAAGCCAAGATCATCGAGCTGGACAAGAACCGCAACAACGTGGTCCTGTCCCGCCGTGCCTGGCTCGAGCAGACCCAGAGCGAGGTCCGCCAGACCTTCCTCACGACCCTGCAGAAGGGCCAGGTCCGCTCCGGCGTCGTTTCCTCGATCGTCAACTTCGGTGCGTTCGTGGACCTCGGCGGCGTCGACGGTCTCGTGCACGTCTCCGAGCTGTCCTGGAAGCACATCGACCACCCCTCCGAGGTTGTCGAGGTCGGCCAGGAAGTCACCGTCGAGGTTCTCGACGTGGACATGGACCGCGAGCGTGTCTCCCTGTCGCTGAAGGCGACGCAGGAAGACCCGTGGCAGCAGTTCGCCCGGACGCACCAGATCGGCCAGGTCGTTCCCGGTAAGGTCACCAAGCTCGTTCCGTTCGGTGCGTTCGTGCGCGTCGACGAGGGCATCGAGGGCCTGGTCCACATCTCCGAGCTGGCCGAGCGCCACGTGGAGATCCCGGAGCAGGTCGTCCAGGTCAACGACGAGATCTTCGTCAAGGTCATCGACATCGACCTCGAGCGCCGCCGCATCAGCCTCTCGCTGAAGCAGGCCAACGAGGCCTTCGGTGCCGACCCGGCCACGGTCGAGTTCGACCCGACCCTCTACGGTATGGCTGCCTCGTACGACGACGCGGGCAACTACATCTACCCCGAGGGCTTCGACCCCGAGACCAACGACTGGCTCGAGGGCTTCGAGACCCAGCGCGAGGCGTGGGAAGGCCAGTACGCCACGGCCCAGACCCGCTTCGAGCAGCACCAGGCCCAGGTCATCAAGTCCCGCGAGGCCGACGAGAAGGCGGAGGCCGAGGGTGCTGCGGCTCCCGCCGGTGCCGCCAGCTCCGCCGGTCTCGGTGGCGGCGGTTCGTACTCCTCGGAGTCGGACGACAACTCCGGCGCCCTGGCGTCGGACGAGGCACTGGCCGCGCTCCGCGAGAAGCTGGCCGGCGGCCAGAGCTGACGCTCTGACCTGCAGGTAGCCGTACGGACGGAAGGCCCGTTCCCCGAGAGGGGAGCGGGCCTTCCGCGTTGTCAGGGGGTGAAGCGGGCCCGGATGCGGGAATGCTCCCAGCTCCTCGCACGTTTCCGAGGAGGAAGAACGAGGAGGAACGATCACAGTGCTGGATCCGCAGGGGCTGTACGAATTCGTGCCGGGCGGTGCCGAGGCCGTGGACGAGGCGGTCGGGGAGACCGGCCCCGTTCTGCTGTACCACCTGGAGGGGTACATCGACGCGGGTGACACCGGCGAGCAGATCTCGGAGCAGCTGCTGGACCGCCTCGACAACCAGTTGGTGGCCAGGTTCGACGCCGACCGGCTGGTCGACTACCGCGCGCGCCGGCCCCTGATGCTCTTCGAACGCGACCACTGGTCGGGGTACGAGGCACCGGAGATCGCCCTCTATCTGGTCCGTGACACCACGGAGACGCCCTTCCTGCTGCTGACCGGCTCCGAGCCGGACGTGGAGTGGGAGCGCTTCGCCGCGGCCGTGCTGCAGGTCGTCGAACGGCTCGGGGTGCGGCTGGCCATCAACTTCCACGGCATTCCGATGGGCGTTCCGCACACCCGCCCGGTCGGGCTGACCCCGCACGGCAACCGGGTGGACCTGATGCCAGGCCACCGCAGCTGGTTCGACGAGGCGACGGTGCCCGGCAGCGCCGAGTCCCTCATCGAGCTGCGGCTCGCGGAGGCCGGCCGTGACGTCCTGGGCGTCGCCGCCCACGTGCCGCACTATCTGTCGCGTTCCCCGTACCCGGACGCGGCGCTCGCCGTACTCGAGGCGATCACCGCCGCCACCGGCCTGGTGCTGCCCGAGGTGGCGCACGCACTGCGTGCCGAGGCGCACACGGTCCGCGGCGAGATCGACCGCCAGGTCGCCGAGGGCGACGGCGAGCTGGTCTCGGTCGTCCGCGGGCTGGAGAGCCAGTACGACGCGGTCGCCGGTTCGATGACCCGGGAGAACCTCATCGCCGAGCCGGTCGACCTGCCGTCGGCCGACGACCTCGGGGCCGAGTTCGAACGGTTCCTCGCGGACCGGGAGGACGACGGAAACTGACGACACGACCCAGGGCCTGTCCGTCCGGGCAGGCCCTAGGCTGTCGCCATGCTGAAGGTGGGCCTGACCGGCGGAATCGGCGCCGGCAAGAGCGAAGTGTCACGGCTGCTCGCGTCGTACGGGGCGGTCGTGGTGGACGCGGACAAGATCGCCCGGGAGGTCGTGGAGCCCGGATCGCCGGGGCTGGCCGCCGTGGTCGCCGAGTTCGGCACGGAGGTCCTCACTCCTGACGGTGCGCTCGACCGCCCCAGGCTGGGCTCGATCGTCTTCGCCGACCCCGCCAGGCTGCAGGCGTTGAACGCGATCGTGCATCCGCTCGTCGGACGCCGGTCGGCCGAGCTGGAGGGCGCCGTCGGCCCGGACGACATCGTGATCCATGACGTCCCGCTGCTCACCGAGAACGCCCTCGCCGAGCTCTACGACCTCGTCGTGGTGGTGGACGCGTCCCCCGCCACCCAACTCGACCGCCTGGTGCGGCTGCGCGGCATGGACGAGGGCGAGGCCCGGTCGCGGATGGCGGCCCAGGCCACCCGCGAGCAGCGGCTCGCCGTCGCCGATGTCGTGCTGGACAACGACGGCCCCCTGGAGGCGCTCGAACCCCAGGTCAAACGGGTCTGGCAGCAGCTGCGCGACCGCCTCGCGCCCTAGTGCGGCCCCGGGCGGGACCGCCCGGAATGTGATTGCCGGGGGCCGCGTTGGGTATGTCTGTGCCGACGATCAGTCGTCACCCGAGCCATGGAAGGGAGGCGGCCGTGCCCGAGCAGACCCCCGAGACCCACGTCATCGATTTCCGTGCCGCGGAGCAGTTGCTGGAAGCCCGCGACCCGCGCGGAGCGGTGAAGCTGCTGGACTCGGTCATCGCCGCCCACCCGGAGAACACCGCCGCGCGCCTGCTGCGGGCCCGGTCCTTCTTCGCCGCCGCCCAACTGCGCCCGGCCGAGCTCGAGTTCCAGATAGTGCTGGAACGGGAACCCGACAACGCGTTCGCGCACTTCGCGCTCGCCCGGACGCTGCAGCGTGCCAACCGTCCGGATGAAGCGCTGCGACACTTCCGGCTGGCCGCCGCTCTGGACCCGCGGCCGGACTATGTTGAGGCGGCTCGTTTCGACGCTCCCTGAACCGTTCCGGAGGGACCCCGCACATGGACAGCAGCAGGCGCTGGAGCCGGATCCGCAGAGCGGCGGCGGTGGCCGGATGTGTGGTGGCGCTGGGACTGGTGCCGTCGGGCGCCCTGGCGACACCGGGCAGCGGGGTGACGGCGACGGTCCTGGCCAAGGGCACCTCCGCCGAGGGGCTGAAGGTCAGGACCCAGGGGCGTACGGACGTCATGGTGCGCACGGTCACCATCGCGCCGGGCGGTGAGACCGGCTGGCACTACCACCAGGGGCCGCTGATCGCCGTCGTCCAGTCGGGCACGCTGACCAGGACGCTGGCCGACTGCTCGGTGGTGCGCAGCAGCGCAGGCCAGTCGTTCATCGAGCCGGACGGCGCCCGCAAGGTGCACAACGGGCAGAACCTCGGCACGGTGCCGGTCGTCCTGTACGTCACGTACCTCCTGCCCGAGGGCGACGCGCTGTCGGTCGACGCCCCCGACCCGGGCTGCCACCACTACTGACCGGGTGACGGCGCCGCCGTCGCCCGGTGGCCCCGGCCGCCCCGTCAGAACAGGGGCGGCGGGAGCACGCCCTCCAGGGCCAGCAGCGTCCGCTTGATCTCCAGGCCGCCGCCGAAGCCGCCTATGCCCCCGTTGCTCTCCACGACGCGGTGGCACGGGACGACGAGCGGCAGCGGATTGGCTCCCATGGCGGTGCCGACGGCGCGGGCGGCGCCCGGCTCGCCGACGCGGTCGGCGAGGTCCTGGTAGCCGACGACCGAGCCGTACGGCACGCCGGTGGCGAGCTCCCGCTGGACGCGGCGGTTGAAGCCGGCGGTCAGCGACCAGTCCAGATCGAGGGTGAAGTCGCGCAGCTCCCCGTCGAAGTACGCCCGCAGCTGGCGGACGGCGGGGGCGAGCCGCCCCGACTCCCCGGACTCCTCGACCGGATCCGCGCCCAGCCGGCGCCCCAGCCGCTCCAGGAAGGTCTCCGTCACCTCGTCGTCGGCCCGGAAGACGACGCTGACCAGCCCCTGGTCGGTCGCGGCGAGCAGCAGCGGGCCGATCGGGGTGTCCAGCCGCGTCCAGGCCACCGTGGCGGTCCGGTCCGCCACCTCGTGCCGCTCGGTGTTCGTCATACCGCCAGCGTATGCCGGGCCACTGACAACGGGCCCGGGAGCAGATTCCTCGAGCCGGATCCGCCGGGCCGGTCCTTCGGCCGGACCGGCCGGCCGGGCCCGTCAGCCGGGGCCGCAGCGATCACTCGCCCGGGTGCCGCTCTTCGACAGCCTTGTCACAGCGGGTAGTTGAGCGGTTCCGGTGGGGGAGGGGGCCGTCATGACACGAAACGACTTCGCCCAGGCCCTGCGCATTCTCGCCCGTGACCAGCGGCAGGTGGTGACGGTCGGCCAGCTGTCCGGCATCGGGGTGTCGGAGGTGGCGCTGCGCAAGCGCTGCGGGCCGGGCGGCCCCTGGCAGCGGGTGCTGCCGAGGGTGGTGGTGCTGCGGCGGGGTGCGCTGTCCGCCTGGCAGCGCTGCCGGGCGGCCCTGGCCTACGCCGGGTACCCGGCGGCGCAGGCGCAGCTGACGGGGATCGCGGCGCTGGCCCTGCACGGGATGCGCGAGGTCCTGGTGCCCGCCGAGGTGCGGGTGGTCGACGTCCTGGTGCCGGCCGGGCGCGCGCTCAGGACGCACACCTGGGTGCGGGTCCACCACGCGCGCACCCTCCCCGGCCCCGAGCTGGTGGACGAGCTGCCCGTCGCGCCCCTGGTGCGCGCCGCGGGGGACGGCGTCCGGGCGTCGTGCGACCCGGACTGGGTGCGGGCCGTGCTCCGCGAGCTGGTGTGGGACCGCGGGGTCGATCCGGCGGAGCTGGCGGGCGAGCTGCGTACCGCGTCGCTGTCCCGCAAGCCCGGGATCGACGAGACGCTGCGGGAGCTGGCGCTTCCGGGACGGGTCCGCCGCCCGCTGGGCGGCCAGCTGCGTTCGCTCGTCGCGCTCTCGGGGTCGCGGCCACCGCTGTGGCGGCCCGAACTCCGCCTGGACGGTGTGTTCTTGGCGTCTCCGGACGCCTACTGGGCGCGCGAGGGGGTGGCTCTGGTGATCGGACCGGCGGCCGGCCCCAACCCGTTGGACACCTGCGGCCTGCGGATCGTCCGGGTGCCTCCGGAGGCCCTGACGGCGAGTCCGGCGCAGGTCGTGGCGGCACTGCGGGCGGCGCTCGGCTCCGGGCCGCACGGACCGCTGGACCGCGTCACCGTGCACCCGGATCACGGGTCGGTAAAGGGAATCTGAAACTCGGTCAGATGTTCCCCTGGCCGTCCTATCGTGTGCCAACTCGATGCGCCGGAAGGGCCCGCCGTGGACGGCATGTACGGAACGGTCAACGGATTCACGTACGGCTGGATCACCCCCGTGGTGGCCTACGTCATGGCTTGCCTGGGAGCCGCTCTCGGACTGCGCTGCACGGTCCGGGCGCTCGTGATGGAGCGGTCCCGGCGGGCCGGCTGGCTCGCCCTGGGCGCGGTCTCCATCGGCTCGGGCATCTGGACGATGCACTTCATCGCCATGATGGGGTTCACCGTCGACCAGGTGGAGATCAACTACAACAAGTCGATCACCTTCCTGAGCCTCGGAGTGGCCATCGCGGTGGTCGGCGCCGGTGTCTTCCTGGTCGGGTTCTTCGGCCGCGGCGCACCGGTCCTGCTCGCCGCCGGCGCGGTCACCGGCGTCGGGGTGGCCGCCATGCACTACCTCGGCATGGCCGGGATGAAGCTGGACGCGGACCTCGCCTACAACACCGGAACGGTGTACCTGTCGATCGGCATCGCGGTGGCGGCGGCCACCGCGGCACTGTGGGCCGCGGTGTCGGTCAAGGGCTTCGCCGCGAGCATCGGGGCCAGCCTCATCATGGGCGTCGCGGTCACCGGCATGCATTACACGGGCATGGCCGCGCTCCGGGTGCATCTGCACGACTCGGGGATCGCCGGCGGCCTGGGCGGTGCCTCGCCCGCCGCGATCCTGGCGCCCGTCCTGATCGGCCCGGTGGTGTTCCTGTTCCTGGCCGGGGTGGTGGTGGCGCTGGACCCGCCCGGTGTCCAGCAGCCCCGCTACGAGCCGGTCCGTGAGCCCGCTCACGGCCGTCGCCCACGGTGATCCCCGCGGTTTGTCAGTGCTGGGCCGTACGGTGGTTCCATGCGGCCCGTATCAGACATCGAACGTACTGTGGCGCCCTTCGAGGTCGTCAGCCCCTTCCAGCCCAGTGGTGACCAGCCGGCCGCCATCGAGGAGCTGGAGCGGCGTATCCGCGCAGGTGAGAAGGATGTCGTCCTCCTCGGCGCGACCGGCACCGGAAAGTCGGCGACCACGGCGTGGATGATCGAACGGCTCCAGCGCCCGACGCTCGTCATGGCGCCCAACAAGACCCTCGCGGCGCAGCTCGCGAACGAGTTCCGCGAGCTGCTGCCGAACAACGCCGTCGAGTACTTCGTGTCGTACTACGACTACTACCAGCCCGAGGCGTACGTCCCCCAGACGGACACCTACATCGAGAAGGACTCCTCGATCAACGAGGAGGTCGAGCGGCTCCGCCACTCCACCACCAATTCCCTGCTGACCCGCCGCGACGTCGTTGTCGTCGCGTCGGTCTCCTGCATCTACGGCCTGGGCACCCCGCAGGAGTACGTCGACCGCATGGTGCGGCTCCGGGTCGGTGACACGATTGACCGCGACAAGCTGCTGCGCAAGTTCGTGGACATCCAGTACACCCGCAACGACCTGGCGTTCCAGCGGGGCACCTTCCGGGTCCGGGGCGACACCATCGAGATCTTCCCGGTCTACGAGGAGCTCGCCGTCCGCATCGAGATGTTCGGTGACGAGATCGAGGCGATGTCCACCCTCCACCCGCTCACCGGCGAGGTGATCAGCGACGACCGGGAGATGTACGTGTTCCCGGCGACCCACTACGTCGCGGGACCGGAACGTATGGAGCGCGCCGTCGCGGGGATCGAGAAGGAGCTGGAGACGACCCTCGCGACGATGGAGAAGCAGGGCAAGCTGCTGGAGGCCCAGCGGCTGCGCATGCGGACCACGTACGACATCGAGATGATGCGGCAGATCGGCAGCTGCTCCGGCATCGAGAACTATTCACGGCACATGGACGGCCGTGAGGCGGGCACCGCCCCGAACACGCTCATCGACTACTTCCCGGAGGACTTCCTCCTGGTCATCGACGAGTCACATGTCACCGTGCCGCAGATCGGCGCCATGTACGAGGGTGACGCCTCCCGTAAGCGCACCCTGGTCGACCACGGCTTCCGGCTGCCGTCCGCGATGGACAACCGCCCGCTGAAGTGGGAGGAGTTCCTGGAGCGCATCGGCCAGACCGTCTACCTGTCGGCGACGCCCGGCAAGTACGAGCTGTCGCGCGGCGACGGCGCGGTCGAGCAGATCATCCGCCCGACCGGGCTGGTCGACCCGCAGGTCATCGTCAAGCCCACCGAGGGGCAGATCGACGACCTGGTGCACGAGATCCGGCTGCGCACCGAGCGGAACGAGCGGGTGCTGGTCACCACCCTCACCAAGAAGATGTCCGAGGACCTCACCGACTACATGCTGGAACTCGGCATCCAGGTGCGGTACTTGCACAGCGACATCGACACGCTGCGCCGGATGGAGCTGCTGAGCGAGCTGCGGGCCGGCGAGTACGACGTACTGATCGGCATCAACCTGCTCCGTGAGGGCCTGGACCTCCCCGAGGTGTCGCTGGTGGCGATCCTGGACGCGGACAAGCAGGGCTTCCTGCGCTCGGGCACCTCCCTGATCCAGACCATCGGCCGTGCGGCCCGTAACGTGTCCGGCGAGGTCCACATGTACGCCGACACGATCACCCCCGCGATGGCGCAGGCCATCGACGAGACCAACCGGCGCCGTGAGAAGCAGGTCACCTACAACACCGAACACGGCATCGACCCGCAGCCGCTCCGCAAGAAGATCGCGGGCATTCTCGACTCGTTCGCCCGCGAGGACGCGGACACCGAGGAGCTGCTGGGCTCCGGCAGGCAGCGCTCGCGCGGCAAGGCCCCGGTGCCGGGACTGTCGTCCAAGGCGGGCGGCAAGCGGGTGGCCCAGAGCCTGCCCGCCGAGGAGTTGGCGGACCTGATCGCCGAGCTCACCGCGCAGATGCACGCCGCGGCGGCCGAGCTGAAGTTCGAGATCGCGGGCCGACTCCGCGACGAGCTGGGCGACTTGAAGAAGGAGCTGCGGCAGATGCGCGAGGCCGGTATCGCCTAGGGCGTGTTGCGAAAGTAGCGCCGTTCGCCCGGAGGGCGTGGCCCACGGCGTCTGGTGCGTGCGCTCGCAAGGCGGAGGGTCGTCCTCGTACTGGGGTACTTGGACGAGCCCGACAACGCAGCGAGGGCGCGTGCCAGGCGTCGTGGGCCAGGCGGGACTTTCGCAACACGCCCTAGGCCCGATCCGCCGGACAGACCCTGCCCTGGGGTGAACCGAGGTGCGCTGTCCCGGCGTCTTGTTAGGGTGCGGGGCAACCGCACACAGTCCGGTGACGGGTGAGAGGGGACAGCGCGTGACGGTCAACATGACCAAGGGCCAGCAGATCAGCCTTACCAAGTCCGACGGGGGGACGCTGACGGCCGTTCGGATGGGGCTCGGCTGGCAGGCCGCGCCCCGCCGCGGACTGTTCGGCAGCCGCACCCGGGAGATCGACCTCGACGCCTCGGCGGTGCTCTTCGCCGACAAGCAGCCGGTGGACGTGGTGTTCTTCCGGCACCTGGTCAGCGACGACGGTTCCGTCCGGCACACCGGCGACAACGTGGTCGGCGGCGCCGGCCAGGGTGGCGACGACGAGTCGATCCTGGTGGACCTGCAGCGGGTGCCGGTCCACATCGACCAGATCGTCTTCACGGTGAACTCGTTCACCGGGCAGACCTTCGCCGAGGTACAGAACGCGTTCTGCCGTCTCGTCGACGAGACCAACGGCCAGGAGCTGGCCCGCTACACCCTGACCGGCGGCGGGCAGTACACCGCGCAGATCATGGCGAAGGTGCAGCGCGCGGGCAGCGGCTGGTCGATGACCGCCATCGGTACGCCGGCCGCCGGCCGTACGTTCCAGGACCTGATGCCGTCGATCCTGCCGGCGCTCTGACTCCACAGGCGCACAGCACCACGGATCAACAGCACCACGGATCAACAGCACCACGAGAACACCAGCACCACACGCACGAAAGCTGCACACGCACGACGCGTACAACACCAATGGGGGGTGGCGGCATGGCCGCCGAGCTGGTCCGGGGACAGAATCATCCGCTCCCGGCCGGGCCCGAGGGCGCCGGCCGTCTGGAGATCCGGGTGACGGCGGGCACGCCGGTGGTGGCCGTGGCCACCCTTGGTGACGAGCACGGGCGGGTGAGCGGCACGGAGTGGATCGCCCACCCCGGGTCGCCGCACCTCCCCGGCCTCGAAGTGTCCCAGCAGGCCGCCGCCTCCCACCGGCTCGCGGTGGACCTGGGCGCCCTCTCCGAGGACGTCCACCGGGTCCATGTGCTGCTCGCACTCCCCACCGCGGCCGGTGTTCCGGCCTCCTTCGGCGTGGTGGCCGCTCCGCATGTCGCGGTCACCACGCTGGACGGGGCCGAGGTCGCGGGATTCACCATCACCGGGCTCGGCCCGGAGACCGCGGTCGTCGCCGTCGAGCTCTACCGCAGGCAGGGCGCGTGGAAGGTCCGCGCGGTCGGCCAGGGGTACGCGGGCGGCCTGGCGGCCATGCTCCTCGACCAGGGAGTTCCGGAGGCGGCCGGGCTCGCCGCGGGCATCCATGACGCGGTGGCGAAGGGGCTGGCCCGCTCGGTCGCCCCGCCGCCCCGGCCGCAGTCCGGATCCCCGGCGTCGTCGTCCGCGACGGCGACCGCCGGCGGCCCGATCAGCTATCAGCACCCCCGGCGGCACACCGCCCCGCAGGCCCCGGACCTGCCGCCCGGCCGGCCGGCGGACGCCGCGCCCCCGCAGGGCGCCCCGCAGCCCGTCGCCGGTGACGCCAGCGGCTGGACGATGGAGGAGCGGCTCTACAACCAGGTCTGGGGCATGTTCGAGGACCTGGCCCGCACCGCCGCCGCCTACCGCAGCGCCGTCGACTTCGCCGAGTCCCGGCTGGACCAGGAACTGGACCGGCTGCTGGCCGACCCGCGCACCCGCGTCGGCCCGGCCGCCGACGCCGCCCGGGACCAGGCCCGCGCCAAACAGGCCGACCTCATGGACCAGGCCCGTGCCGTCCTCGACCGCGACCTGGCGCAGCTGCGCGCCGAGTCCGAGGTCGTCGAACCGGCGCTGCCGCCGCCGTACGCCGGCTGGGAGAGCCCGGTCTGGCACGGCTACACGGTGCCGATGGAGGTGCCGATGGCCGCCAGGCTCGGCAACCTGCATCTGCCCGAGACCCCCGAACTGCGGATCCCGCTGCTGGTCAGACTGCCGCTGGAGCGCGGTCTGTGGATCGACAGCTCCCAGGACCGGCGGCTGGCCATGGAGATCGCGGTCACCATCGCGGCCCGGCTGCTCGCCTCGTACCCGGTCGGGGACTTCTCGGTGCACGTCATCGACCCGGCCGGCACCGGCAGCGCCGCACTCACCCCGCTGACCGAGTCGGGCACCCTGCGGGTGCCGCCCGCCGCCGGTGCGGCCGGAGTGGCGGCGCTGATCGGCAGGATGACCGAGCGGGTGGACCTGGTGCAGATGGCGATGCGGGCCGGCGCCCCGGACTCGCTGCCGGTGGACCTGGACACCGCCGAGCAGCTGCTGATCGTCAACGACTTCCCGTACGGCTTCGACGACCGCACCGTCAACCAGCTGCGCTACCTCGCCGACGAGGGGCCCTCGGTCGGCGTGCACCTGCTGATGGTGGCCGACCGGGACGACGCACGGGCGTACGGCCCGGTCCTCGACCCGCTGTGGCGCTCCCTGATGCGGCTCACCCCGACCCCCGAGGACCACCTCGCGGACCCCTGGGTCGGCCACGCCTGGACCTATGAGCCGCTGCTCGTACCTCCGGGTAGTCATGTGGTGCCCCAGGTCCTCCGTCAGGTCGCGGCTGCTCGGCAGGCGTATGGCCGCTGACCTGGGATTTTGACCGTACCTTTGCCTTCTCTTGGGCATTCCGGTACCGTTTACTGTTCGTAGTGAACTACCGGAGGCGCAGTGGATGTTTCCTTGACCATGTGGGCACTGACCATCGCGGGTCTGTGTGCCTTGATCGCCGTCGACTTCCTCATCGGACGCAAGCCGCACGACGTCACCATCAAGGAAGCGGGCATCTGGACGGTCGTCTGGATCGTCCTCGCCGCCCTGTTCGGGCTCGGCCTGGCACTCTTCGCGGGCGGTCAGCCCGCGGGTGAGTTCTTCGCGGGGTTCATCACCGAGAAGTCGCTGAGCGTCGACAACCTCTTCGTCTTCGTCCTGATCATGTCGAAGTTCGCGGTGCCGACGAAGTACCAGCAGCGGGTGCTACTCGTCGGCGTCCTGATAGCGCTGGTGCTGCGCGCGGTCTTCATCGCCGGCGGCGCCGCGATCATCGCCAACTTCTCCTGGGTCTTCTACATCTTCGGCGCGTTCCTGATCTGGACCGCCTGGAAGCTCATCAAGGAGGCGCTGGCCGATCCCGAGGAGGAGGAGTTCGAGGAGAACAAGCTCCTCAAGCTCGTCGAGAAGCGCGTCCCGTCGACCGACAAGTACCACGGCACGAAGCTGTTCATCGTCGAGAACGGCAAGCGCCTGATGACGCCGATGCTCGTCGTCATGCTGGCGATCGGCACCACGGACGTCCTGTTCGCGCTCGACTCCATCCCGGCGATCTTCGGCCTCACGCAGGACCCGTACATCGTCTTCACCGCCAACGCCTTCGCGCTGATGGGTCTGCGCCAGCTGTACTTCCTGATCGGCGGTCTGCTCAAGAAGCTGGTCCACCTCTCGTACGGCCTGTCGGTCATCCTCGGCTTCATCGGCGTGAAGCTCGTCCTGCACGCGATGCACGAGTCCGGGGTGAACGTCCCGGAGATCTCCATCCCCGTCTCGCTCGGCGTCATCGTGGCCGTGCTCGCGGTCACCACCGTCACCAGCCTGTTCGCCTCCAAGAAGCAGGCGGCGGCCGAGGCGGCCGAAGCGGCCGAGAAGAACAGCATCGACGCGTAACGCGTAACGCGCGACGGTCCGCGATCGGCCGTGATGGGCAGGGCCCGGCAGCGACATGCCGGGCCCTGCCCACGTCCGTCCACCCCGGCAGGTCTAGCGTTGGCCGCCGGGACCGGACGGATGCGAGGACGAGGACGACATGGCTGCTGCGCTCAGCACCACGGCGGCGGCTCTGCCGGAACTGACGGTGCCCACATTCCTGGGCGCCTGGCAGCTGGACGGTGTGGCGCTCGCCGCCGTGGTCCTGCTGGGCGGGCTCTACGTGGCGGGCGTACGGCGGCACCGTCGCGCCGGCGGCCGCTGGCCGATCGCGCGGACCACGGCGTTCCTCGTGCTCGGCCTGGGCGCGATCGTGGTCGCCACGATGTCCGGCCTGGCCGCCTACGGCCGGGTGCTGTTCTGGCCCGCCGCCGTGCAGAACATCGTGCTGGACCTGATCGCCCCCCTGGGCCTGGCCCTCGGCGACCCGCTGGCCCTGGCGACCCCGGACGGCCCGCTGCACGGCGTACTGACCGGCCGCGTGGTGCGCCTGCTGACGTACCCGCTGGTCAGCTCGGCGGCGGTGCTCGGCTCCGAGCTGACGATCTACTTCACGCCCTACTTCGAGACGGCGCTGCGCCATGACGCCGTCCTCCAACTGATGCATCTCCAACTGCTGCTGACCGGCTGCCTGTTCGTCCTGCCGATGCTCACCCACCAGGAACTGCTGCCCCGCTGGTGCACCCACCCGGTACGGGCCGCCCTGGTCTTCCTCGACGGCCTCTTCGACTCGCTCCCCGGCATCGTCGTCATGACCAGCGGCACCCTGGTCGCCGGCCACTGGTACGCGGCCCAGCCCCGCACCTGGGGCCCGACCCCCAAGCAGGACCAGCTGATCGGCGGCGGCCTGATGCTCACCCTCGCCGAACTGGTCGGACTGCCCTTCCTGATCGCGGTCTTCGCCCAGTGGTGGCGCACGGACCGCGCGAAAACCGCCGAACTGGACGCCCGCCTGGACCACGAACTCCTCCCGGCGGCCACGGCCTCAGGCGCGTCGGCGTCGGCCCACGAGCCCGCCGCCGCCGTCCCGGAAATGACCCGCCCGTGGTGGGAGACGGACTCGGGCGAGGTGGGCCAACGAATGAGGCGCCGCTCGTAGGGCCTGTCCGATCCGACGCGGCTCACTGCCGCGCGGATCGCGTCACCAAGATCCATGCCACGGCACCAGCTCGTGGCCAGCGGCTACCCGAGCTTGGAGCCGGCCTTGTCGTAGGCGGCGGCTTGGGTGGGCGTGAGATATCGGGAGACGCGGACGAGGACCGTCCCGTGCGGGTAGTCGTACTCGGCGAGCATGGGAATGCTCGCCGTGACCTTCTGGATGTACTCGGCGCGGGTCTTCGCGGCCTCTGTGGTCGGGAAGACCTCGATGCAGCCGCCGAGTTCGACGTCTCCCGTCTTGTACATGCTGGCGTCGGCGCCTTTGATCCGACTGTCGGCGAACTTGATCGCTGACGTGTACCGGCCAGGGCGACCCATCAGGTGATTGCTGTCGTTCTCAGCGGTCACCGTGACCGTGAGCTTCGCGGTCGGAACATCCTTGGCAATCGCTCCGAACGCTGTGGTCGCGGTGACGCCGGCCGCTGATGGTGCGGAATTGCCTGCGGGTTTGTTCGGGGAGGGCGTAGTGCCCATCGAGCAGCCCGTAGCGAAGAGAAGGCCACAGGCGATGATGGCGGTGGCGCGGGCTGAATGAGCGTGCATGAGTCCCCTTGGTTTCCGGCAAGCGGTGACGGCATCGCCGCTCGGCGATCCGTCACGGCCCCGCGTCACTTGATCTGCTGCTTGCTGCGGTCGAGGAGAAGGACGTGCACGACCGTCGTGATCATGAATGTCCAGACGGCTACCGCGAACCATGCGTTGACCTTGGGCTGGACGATGGCGAAGCCGAGAACGGTCGCGCTAAGAGCTGCGTAGGCGGCTGGAGCTCGCCATCCGATGATCTTGCGGTGCCAGGCGATGACGAATGGCAAGAAGGCCAAGAGCGACATGCTGACCAGGGGTAGGGCAGCCCACGCGTACCGCTGCCATGGCTCGGTGAACATTCGGCGCTGAACGGTCGGGATGAGGAACGGGTTGGTGATGTTGGCCCCCAGGCGGCTTGAGGGTGCAGCGTGACAGTGCCCGAAGGCGCTTGGCGGCGGTGTGACGGATCTGTTACTAAGCGTTGCCCGCCGTGGCATCCCGCGAGTGCGGCACGAAGCTGCGGTCTGGGAGGACCTGCCGGGCGGGGGCTTCGAGTTGTCCCCAAAACCTGGGGTTGCTACCGCGAGGCGGTCCGGGAGTTGCTGTCTCAGCGGGACTTCGGGACGAACGGGTCGGCGGTACGGAAGCGGATGGTGCCGTCCGTGTCCGCCGGGTGTTCGGCCAGCGGGATGATCCGGTACGCCACAGGGCACTTGGCGTCCGCGTACAGCAATCTGCCGGGACCGGTCGGCGCGGGCCGGTTGCCGATCGGGACGGCCATTGCGGCGTCGATCGGGTCGTGGCACAAGTGGCACCATGCGTGCGGTTGCCGTTCAACCGCGACGGCGCAGGACGGTTCGCATGCATACAGTTCGACGTCGTCGGCGTGTACGCCGGTCCCGATGTGGTGTGTGCCTATCGACCGGGCGCGGTAGAGGCGCGCTGCGCAGTGCGCGCAGTTCAGTCCGCGCAATTGGTTGATGGTGAGCCGGTCCGGGTCGATGACCGGAGGCTGGGTGTTGTCGGTGCTCATGGCGTCTTCTCCTGGGTGACTTCTGCCCAGAGTCCGTGATCGTCCGGGGTGGTGCCGTGGCAGGATGAGAAGCCGCGGATGATCGAGAGACCGGCACCCCTGACGCTGTGCAGAGGTAACGCCACGTTGCCGGACGCGGAGATGCGGGCTCGGTAACCGGCCGTGGAGAGGGTCATCTGGATCTTCGCCGGTCGTGTCGCCAGGACGGCGACGAAGAGTTCGTCGGCCAGCAGCGGAGCGTCCTCGTGGCACACGTGACTGCCCACCCATACCCGGACGACGCGAACCTGCTCGGCATCCCCGGGGAAGCGGCGCTGCCAGCTCTGTCCGGATTCAGGCATGGGTGTGCTCCCAAACTCCACAATGTTCTGAGTACGGAAAGTTCTTTTCCGTACGCAGAATCGCGCGCGACTTGGCGAGGGTCAAGCGAAGCGGCCAATATGTGAGTACAGAATCGGACGATCACTCGGGAGGGTGATTCGCGTGCCCCGCGAGGAACGGCCGGAGTACCTCCGCATCGCCGCCGAAGTACGTGCCCAGATCCATGACGGCACCTACGCGCCGGACGACCGCCTACCCACCCTGCCGGAGCTGTGCGAGGCGCACGGCGTCTCCGAGACGACGATCCGCAACGCTCTCGCGGTCCTGCGCAACGAGGGACTGATCGAGACCCGGACCCGCGCGGGCACCATCGTCCGCAAACGGCCGCCCGTTCACCGCATGGCAGCTGACCGGTACCGCACCAACACCACGGCGCCGCAAACGGCGTTCACCAAGGACCAAGGCATCGGCTGGTCCGAATACCGGCTCGACAAGCGGTACGTGAAGAAGCGGGCCGACGCCGAACTGGCCGCACTCTTCGAGTGCGAAATCGGCGAACCGCTTCTCGCCCGCCACTTCGTGTTCTACGACAACGATGCCCCGACGCAGATGTCCATCAGCTATGTCCGCTGGTCCGATGTCGCCGCTACACCTGTCGCCGACCCGATCAACGAGCCGTGGCCGGGTGGCACTCGTGCGCAGTTCAAGACGCTGGGCATCCATGTCAACCGCATCACCGAGTCGTTCACCACGGCCATGCCCACCGAGGACGAGCAGGCGACGCTGCGCATCGGCGGCTCCGTGCCGGTGATCCGCTTCACCCGCAGGCACGTCGCCGACGACGGCCGGGTGGTCGAGGTTGCGCACCCGATCGTCCGGCGGGGTGACACCACGGTCGTCGAGTTCGCGATCGACCTCGACGACTGATGCCGGGTGTCAGGCCTTGCGGCCGGTGATCAGTTTGCCGCCCTCGACGCGCACCTCGACGGCGGGCAGCGGCTCGGTCGCCGGGCCCTGGACGACGGCGCCGGTCGTGGCGTTGAAGCGGCTGCCGTGGCAGGGGCAGGAGATGATGCCGTCCTCGACCTTGTCCACCACGCAGCCGGCGTGCGTGCACACCGCGCTGACCGCCTTGTAGGCGCCCTGGGTGGGCTGCGAGACCACGACCTTGTCATCGCGGAACAGCTTGGCGCCGCCGACGGCGACCTCGGTGGCCGGGCCGAGGTCGACGGGACCGGTGGCCGCGGCCTTGTCCTTGCCGGATCCGCCGCAGGCCGTGAGGCCCAGGCCGGCGACTCCGGCGAGAGCCGCGCCCCGCAGGACGGTACGGCGGCAGGCGGCGTGCGGTTCGGTCATCGTGGTGCTCCAGGCTCAGGACGCGGAAAGGGACGCAGGGACTGATCTTGAGACCAGTACCCTACGTCCCGAACCTGTGCCCAGCGGGTCAGGCCTTGCCCGCTGCCTTCTTGCGCGGCGCCGCCTTCTTGGCGGGTGCCGCGACGGTTTCCGCGACCGTGGCCTTCTTCGCGGTGACCTTCCTGGCCGGGGCCTTCTTCACCGCCGGCTTCTTCCTCGGCGACACCGTGGCGTCACTCACCCGGTCGCCGAGGATGTCCCGCAGGAACTTGCCGGTGTGGCTGGCCGTCGACCCCGCGATCTCCTCCGGGGTGCCCTCGGCCACCACCAGACCGCCGCCGTTGCCGCCCTCCGGGCCCATGTCGATGACCCAGTCGGCGGTCTTGATGACATCGAGGTTGTGCTCGATGACGATGACCGTGTTGCCCTTGTCGACCAGGCCCGACAGCACCTTGATGAGCTTGCTGATGTCCTCGAAGTGCAGACCGGTGGTCGGCTCGTCCAGGACGTAGACCGTCCGGCCGGTGGAGCGCTTCTGCAGCTCGCTGGCGAGCTTGACGCGCTGCGCCTCGCCGCCGGAGAGGGTCGGCGCCGACTGCCCGAGCCGGACGTAGCCCAGCCCCACCTCGTTCAGGGTGCGCAGATGACGGGAGATCGTCGGGACGGCCTCGAAGAAGTCCAGCGCCTCCTCGATCGGCATGTCGAGCACCTCGGAGATGGACTTGCCCTTGAAGTGCACCTCCAGCGTCTCGCGGTTGTAGCGGGCGCCGTGGCAGACCTCGCACGGGACGTAGACGTCCGGCAGGAAGTTCATCTCGATCTTGATCGTGCCGTCGCCCGAGCAGTTCTCGCAGCGTCCGCCCTTGACGTTGAAGGAGAAGCGGCCCGGCAGATAGCCGCGCACCTTCGCCTCCATCGTCTCGGCGAAGAGCCTGCGGACGTGGTCGAAGACACCGGTGTACGTGGCCGGGTTGGAGCGCGGGGTGCGGCCGATCGGCGACTGGTCCACGTGCACGACCTTGTCCACCAGGTCGTCGCCCTCCACCCGGGTGTGCCGGCCCGGGACGCTGCGCGCCCCGTTCAGCTCGCGCGCCAGGTGGGTGTAGAGGATGTCGTTCACCAGCGTCGACTTGCCGGATCCCGAGACACCGGTGATGGCGGTGAGCACCCCGAGCGGGAAGGACACGTCGATGTCCTGCAGGTTGTGCTCGCGGGCGCCGTGCACGGTCAGCTGCCGGTCGCGGTCCACCGGCCGGCGCACGTCCGGCATCGGGATCGAGCGCTTGCCGGACAGATACTGGCCGGTCAGCGACTCCTCGTTGGTCAGCAGGTCCTTGAGCGAACCCGAGTGCACGACCTTGCCGCCGTGCTCACCGGCGCCCGGGCCGATGTCGACGATCCAGTCGGCGATCTTGATGGTGTCCTCGTCGTGCTCCACCACGATCAGGGTGTTGCCGAGGTCCCGCAGCCGCACCAGGGTCTCGATGAGCCGGTGGTTGTCCCGCTGGTGCAGACCGATCGACGGCTCGTCCAGCACGTACAGCACGCCGACCAGGCCGGAGCCGATCTGGGTGGCGAGCCGGATGCGCTGGGCCTCGCCGCCGGACAGGCTTCCCGAGGCGCGGTTGAGCGAGAGATAGTCCAGGCCGACGTCGACCAGGAACTTCAGCCGCTCGTTGACCTCCTTCAGGACCCGTTCGGCGATCTTCTTGTCGCGGGCGTCCAGCTTCATCGCGGAGAGGAAGTCGGCGCAGTCGCTGATCGACATCGCGGAGACATCGGCGATGGACCGGCCCTGGACGGTGACCGCGAGGACGATCGGCTTGAGCCGGGTGCCCTCACAGGTCGGGCACGGCACCTCGCGCATGAAGCCCTCGAAGCGCTCGCGGCTGGAGTCCGTCTCGGACTCCTGGTGCCGCCGCTTGACGAACGGGATCGCGCCTTCGAAGTTGGTCGTGTACGCGCGCTCGCGGCCGTACCGGTTCTTGTAAGCCACCTTGATCTGCGTCTTGTGCCCGTGGAGCAGCGCCTTCTTGGCGCGGACCGGCAGACCCGCCCAGGGAATGTCCGTACGGAAGCCGAGCTCCTCGCCGAGTGCCTCGACGAGCCGCTGGAAGTACCCCTTGGACATACCGCCGGACCACGGCGCGACCGCGCCGTCCTCCAGCGACTTCTCCTCGTCCGGGACGATCAGCTCCGGGTCGACCTCCATGCGGGTGCCGATGCCGCTGCACTGCGGGCAGGCGCCGAAGGGCGAGTTGAAGGAGAAGGAGCGCGGCTCCAGCTCCTCGAAGGAGAGGTCGTCATAGGGGCAGTACAGGTGCTCGGAGAACATCCGCTCACGCTGCGGGTCGTCCTCGGGCAGATCGATGAAGTCCAGGATCACCCTGCCGCCGGCCAGCCCGAGGGCGGTCTCGACGGAGTCGGTCAGCCGGCGCTTGGCGCTCTCCTTGACGGTGAGGCGGTCGATGACCACCTCGATGGTGTGCTTCTCCTGCTTCTTGAGCACCGGCGGCTCGGTCAGCTGGATGGTCACGCCGTCCACCCGGGCCCGGCTGTACCCCTTGGTCTGCAGGTCGGCGAAGAGATCGACGAACTCGCCCTTGCGCTCGCGCACCAGCGGGGAGAGCACCTGGAAGCGGCTGCCCTCCTCCAGCTCCAGCACCCGGTCGACGATGGCCTGCGGCGACTGGCGCGAGATCGGCCGGCGGCACTCGGGACAGTGCGGCTTGCCGATCCGGGCGAAGAGCAGCCGGAGGTAGTCGTAGACCTCGGTGATGGTGCCGACGGTGGAGCGCGGGTTGCGCGACGTGGACTTCTGGTCGATCGAGACGGCCGGTGAGAGGCCCTCGATGAAGTCGACGTCGGGCTTGTCCATCTGGCCCAGGAACTGCCGGGCGTAGGAGGAGAGCGACTCGACGTAGCGGCGCTGCCCCTCGGCGAAGATCGTGTCGAACGCGAGGGAGGACTTGCCCGAACCGGAGAGTCCGGTGAACACGATGAGCGCGTCCCGCGGGAGGTCGAGCGAGACGTTCTTGAGGTTGTGCTCGCGAGCGCCACGGACTGTGAGTCGATCGGCCACGCCAGTGCGCACCTTTCATAGAAAAGGAGAGGGTCGGCACCCCCAGTCAGCCTAAACGGGGCGCCGTCAACATTTCTTCCTGTTGTGACACACCGAGCCTATAGCACGCGCATTCGATTTACGGAGGGCGGCTGCCATGTTCACCCGACCGAGTGACCGCGCTAGCGTCGTCCGTGCACCGTCGATCAAGCTGTCGAGCACGTTGTCGATCAGGAGGCCCTGTGTCCGTCCAACGACCCGACCCCGCCCGCGATGCGGCTGCCGTACAAGCAGCCACCGAACGGCTGATCGAGGCGGTCGCGGCGCTCCCCGCCACCGCGGTCGCCGAGCCCTCGCTGCTGCCCGGCTGGACCCGCGGCCACGTCCTGGCCCACCTCGCCCGCAACGCCGACTCGCTCGTCAACCTCCTCACCTGGGCGCGCACCGGCGAGGAGACCCCGCAGTACATCAGCACCGAGGTGCGCGACAAGGACATCGCCGACGGCGCCGGCCGCCCGCTCGCCGAGCACCTCGACGACCTGCGCACCTCCGCCGACCGCTTCGCGCTGGCCACCGGGGAGATCCCGCCGCAGGCCTGGGCCGCCCAGGTCCGGATGCGGTCCGGCAAGGTGATCGCCGCAGCCGAGATCCCGTGGCGGCGGCTCGTCGAGATCAACTTCCACCATGTGGATCTCGGCATCGGCTGCGGCTTCGACGATCTGCCGGCGGACTTCACCGGGCGGCAGCTCGATGCGCTCCTCGACGGCCTCTCCGGCCACGAGGGCGTCGCCGCCGTCCGGCTGCACGACACCGGCAGCGGATCCTCCTGGGATCTCGGCGCCGCCACCGAGCCGGAGCTCACCGTCAGCGGTACCGGCAACGCCCTGCTGGCCTGGGTCAGCGGCCGCGCCAAGGGCGACGGCCTGACCACCGTCCCGGACCACCCGCTGCCCGTCCTCCCACCGCTCATCTGACGCCATTGACCTGGGCGCCACTAACCTGGGCGGCATGCCCTATAACGGAGAAGTGAAGGTCGGCGGCGCGCCGGACGTGCACGAGCTCACCGACCTCATCATCACCAAGGTCGCGGTCGGCCCGATGAACAACAACGCGTACCTGCTGCGCTGCCGGGACTCCGGTGACCAACTGCTGATCGACGCGGCCGCCGAGCCCCGGACGCTGCTCGGCCTGATCGGTGACGACGGAATCGCCTCCGTCGTCACCACCCATCGGCACGGCGACCACTGGAGCGCCCTCGCCGAGGTCAAGGCCGCCACCGGCGCGCGCACCCATGCCGGGCGCTACGACGCGGAGGGCATCCCGGTACCCACCGACGTCCTGGTCGAGGACGGCGACATCGTCCGGGTCGGGCGCATCGAGCTGACCGCCCGCCACCTGGTCGGCCACACCCCCGGCAGCATCGCCCTCGTCTACGACGACCCGCACGGCCACCCGCACCTGTGGACCGGCGACTGCCTCTTCCCCGGCGGCGTCGGCAACACCCACGACGACCCGGAGGCCTTCACCCGCCTCCTGGGCGACGTGACCGCCAAGCTCTTCGACGCCCTTCCCGACGAGACCTGGGTCTACCCGGGCCACGGCAGCGACACCTCACTCGGCGCCGAGCGCCCCCACCTCGCGGAGTGGCGCGAGCGCGGCTGGTGACCGGGTGGGGGCGGCCCGGCAACGGGCCGGCCCCACGCCGACGGATCCGTCCTGAGTGCGTTGGCGCCACCCCTCAGGACCGACCGGCCGGAACCGCCCGGCCCCTCAGGACCAGTCCCACGCGATGCCCAGCAGGCCCGGCCGTACCGTCTCCTCCACGAAGTGGACGGTGCCGCGGCCGTTGAGGAGCAGTTCGGCGACCGCCTGCTGGGGGGCGCCCTGGGTGGGTTGTTCGAAGCGGCGGCAGCGGACCGGGAGGGTGGTCGGGGCGAAGGCGGCCTGGAGGACGTACTGGCCGCCTCCGAAGGGGAAGCCGCGGACGTACTCGCCGCTCGGCGGGCCGCTGCCGTCGTCGAAGCCGTAGCCGAGCAGGGCGGTGTCGCCGCCGCGCAGGCGGCCGTCGAAGAGCAGCTCGGCGACGACCACGCCGGACTCCTGGTGCCGTCTGACCCGTCCGACGCGGCAGTTGTCGGCCGCCCGCACCCGGACCCGCTCGACATCGCAGCCGGGGTCCCCGTGGTGGATGGCCACATAGCGGTCCACACCGTCACGGTGTGCGCGGACCACATGCTGTGAGTCGTGGGCGAGCAGCTCGCGTGCCTCCCCGATCCGCACCCGCTCGTAGTGCACGACGGTGTGGAGCCCGCCGTCCGCCGGGGAGCCGAGCTCCGCGAGCAGGGTCTCCAGGGCCGCGGCGGGTTCCATCAGGTACTGGTAGGAGCGGGCCGGCGGCCGGTCGGGGTTCGTGCGGGGGACGAGCAGCCGGCTCAGGGAGTTCGCGGGCAGTTCCAGGACGTCCTCCAACGCCCGGACGGCGCGCAGCGATTCGGCCCGCTCCGGTCTGCGGATGCCGCTCTGCCAGTAGCTGAGGCTGGTGACGGACACCCGCACGCCGCGCTGCGCGAGACGGTGCCGGACCCGTTCCAGGGCCAGACCGCGGGCGGCCACGGCGGTCCGCAGCGCGTGGTGGAAGGGTCCGGTGCGCAGCGCCTCGGACAATGCGGTTCTCTGCGACATCGCGCTCCTCCGGCCGCGCGGTCTGTGAACGTTCACCCACGTGGTGGCCGGTACGTCTCGCGGCACGCTGCTGACCTGCTGATCCGATCCCTGTGTTCACACCCGTACCGCGGGCGTTCACACCTGGCTCGCCCCCACATTGAAGCCCGTTGACCGGTCCCCGACAACACCCGATGCTCTGATCCAGCGTCCGGACGCGCTCCTCCACCCCCCACTTCCCGACAGGGAGGAACGCCATGCTCCATCCCCTCCGCATGCGGTTGCGCGGCCGCGGGCGCCTCGCGGCGGTCGTGCTCGCACTCGCCGCGACACTCGGCCTCGGCATCACCGGCACCCCCACAGCCGGCGCCGCACCTGCCGCCGCATCCCTCGCCGCACCCGCCGCCGCGACCAGCACCCTGGCCGGCGCGAAGCAGCTGAACATCACCATGCAGGCGCAGCAGAACACCAACTGGTGCTGGGCCGCGAGCGGCAACACCATCGCCACCTGGTTCGGCCGCTCCTACTCGCAGAACCAGTTCTGCAACGCGGCCTTCAACCGGGCCCAGGGCTCGACCTGCGGCAACTGGCAGGCGTCGCTGGACAACGTGCAGAACGCGCTGGACTGGGCCGGCATCAACCCCGGCAGCTACGTCACCGGCTATCTGCGCTACACCACCGTGCAGAGCGAGATCAGCGCCAACCGGCCGGTGGAGACCCGTATCGCGTGGAGCTCCGGCGGCGGGCACATGCATGTGCTCTACGGCTACGACACCGCCACCAACTTCGTCTACTGGGGAGACCCGTGGCCGTCCAACTACCGCTACAACTGGGCGGACTACTCGTACTACGTCAACAACAGCTCGTTCTCCTGGACCCATTCGCTCTACCGGATCGGAGCGTGAGGCGCCGATGAAGACGAGCACGACACACAAGATCGCGGCAGTCGCGGTTGCCGCCCTGGCGTCCGGCGGACTCACCCTGGCCGCCGTCCCCGTGGCGCACGCCGACGACACACCCGCCGCCTCCGCCGCCGCCCGCGAAGCCGCCGCGGCGCCGGCCACCCTCGACACGCTCTCCCGCTTCTTCGCCCGTGACGGCGTCACCGCACTGAAGGCCGCGGCGCCGCACCTCGAAGGCGCGACCGTCACTGTCAACACCCTCAACCCCGGCTTCGTCGCGGGCGACCGGGGCGCGGCCGTCGCGCTGCCGGAGTTCGCCGCCACCAAGGCGGTCTCCGCCGACGGGCACACCGCCTCCGTGTGGACGGTGCGCAGCGGGACCGGCTGGAAGGTGGTGAACATCGCCACCGGCAGCGACGAGACCGACTACGTCGCCAAGGGCGGTGCTCAGCCCGGTTCCACGGTCTTCCGGGAACCGCAGATCGACGCCTGGTACGTGGTGCGCGCGGGCAGGGTCCTGCCGCTCGATCCGGACGCGGTCAAGGCCGTCGGCGCCGCCGGCACCACGCTGGCCGGCTACCAGCAGCTCGTCCACCGAAGGTACGGGGACAAGCTGCCCGGCTCGGCGTACGACCGGGCGGGCCTGGGCGGCGGCTACGACACGGGGGCCGCTCCCGGAGCCGCTCCCGGGGCCATCGGTCCCGCCGCAGCTCCGGCCGTCGCTCCGGCTGTCGCAGCGGCCCCCGAGGCGCAGGCCGCCCGGGCCGGCGCGGCGGACGGGCACCTCGGGAAGGGCGCCCCGCTCGGCGCGGTCGGCGCCGGTCTGGCGCTGATCACCGCCTTCGCCTTCGGCGTACGCCGCCGCACCACGCGGCGTAGCTGAACCGTCATTCCCGGTCCCCGCGCGTGACCCGTGCCGGGACCGGGAATGTCACCGCCCGCCAGTAGGGTGGTGGCATGGCAGACCCCTCCAGTTACAGACCGAAGCCGGGTCAGATCCCCGACTCGCCGGGGGTCTACAAGTTCCGGGACGAGCACGGCCGGGTGATCTACGTCGGCAAGGCGAAGAGCCTGCGCCAGCGGCTCTCCTCGTACTTCCAGGACATCGCCAACCTGCACCAGCGCACCGCCACCATGGTGACGACCGCCGCGTCCGTCGAGTGGACCGTGGTCGGCACCGAGGTCGAGGCGCTGCAGCTGGAGTACTCCTGGATCAAGGAGTTCGACCCCCGGTTCAACGTCAAGTACCGGGACGACAAGAGCTATCCCTCGCTGGCCGTCACCATGGGTGAGGAGTTCCCCCGGGTGCAGGTGATGCGCGGGCCCAAGAAGAAGGGCGTGCGGTACTTCGGGCCGTACGCCCACGCCTGGGCGATCCGCGAGACCGTGGACCTGATGCTGCGGGTCTTCCCCGTGCGGACCTGCTCCGCAGGGGTGTTCAAGCGGTCCGCGCAGATCGGCCGGCCCTGCCTGCTCGGCTACATCGGCAAGTGCGCCGCGCCCTGCGTCGGCCGCGTCACTCCGGACGAGCACCGCGAACTCGCCGAGGAGTTCTGCGACTTCATGGCCGGCCGCACCGGCACGTATCTGCGCCGCCTGGAGCAGCAGATGCGGGAGGCGGCCGGCGAGATGGAGTACGAGAGGGCCGCCAGGCTGCGTGACGACATAGAAGCGCTCAAGCGGGCCCTGGAGAAGAACGCGGTGGTGTTCAACGACGCCACCGACGCCGACCTGATCGCGGTCGCCGAGGACGAGCTGGAGGCGGCCGTCCAGATCTTCCACGTCCGCGCCGGCCGGGTACGGGGCCAGCGCGGCTGGGTCACCGACAAGGTCGAGGCGGTCGACACCGCCGGCCTCGTCGAGCACGCCCTGCAGCAGCTCTACGGTGACGAGAAGGGCGAGGGCGTCCCCAAGGAGGTGCTGGTCCCGGCCATGCCGCAGACCGCCGAGGCGCTCACCCAGTGGCTCGGCGAGCGGCGCGGTTCGCAGGTCAGCCTGCGGGTCCCGCAGCGCGGCGACAAGAAGGACCTGATGGTCACCGTGCAGCGCAACGCGCAGCAGGCGCTGGCGCTGCACAAGACCAAGCGCGCCTCGGACCTGACCACCCGCTCCCGGGCCCTGGAGGAGATCTCCGTGGCGCTGGAGCTGGAGACGGCCCCGCTGCGGATCGAGTGCTTCGACATCTCGCACCTCCAGGGTGACGACGTGGTCGCCTCGATGGTGGTCTTCGAGGACGGCCTGGCCCGCAAGAGCGAGTACCGCCGTTTCCAGATCAAGTCCTTCGAGGGCCAGGACGACGTCCGGTCGATGCACGAGGTGATCTCCCGGCGCTTCCGACGCTATCTGCAGGAGAAGCAGAAGACGGGCGAGTGGGACGTCGGCGCGGCCGGCGGCGAGGTCGGCGCCGAGGGTGGCGAGGCCGGCGAGGCGGTGGGCGGGCCCATCGACCCCGAGACCGGCCGGCCGCGCAAGTTCGCGTACCCGCCGCAGCTCGTCGTCGTCGACGGCGGGCAGCCGCAGGTCGCGGCCGCCCAGCGGGCGCTCGCGGAGCTGGGCATCGAGGACGTGGCCGTCTGCGGCCTCGCCAAGCGCCTGGAAGAGGTCTGGCTGCCGGACGACGACGACCCGGTGATCCTGCCCCGCACGAGCGAGGGCCTGTACCTGTTGCAGCGGATCCGGGACGAGGCACACCGCTTCGCGATCTCGTACCAGCGCACCAAACGATCGAAATCGATGAAGGCGGGCGCCCTGGACGCGGTGCCGGGCCTCGGCGAGACGCGCCGCCAGGCGCTGCTCAAGCATTTCGGCTCCCTCAAGCGGCTGCGGGCCGCCACGGTGGAGCAGATCTGCGAGGTGCCCGGCATCGGCCGCCGCACGGCCGAGACGGTCGCCGCGGCCCTGGCCGCAGCCGCGCCCGCCGTTCCCGCGGTGAACACCGCCACGGGAGAGATCATTGAGGATGAGTAGACGGCCGCACCCGGGGGCCGCCTCAGTGGAACGGGGGAGACAGCGATGACAGAGAACGACGGAGACGGAGCAACCGTGACGACCGGTGGAGCGGGTGAGGCCGCCGAGGCCATCCCCGAACTGGTGATCATCTCCGGCATGTCCGGAGCCGGCCGCAGCACCGCGGCCAAGTGCCTCGAGGACCTCGGCTGGTTCGTCGTGGACAACCTGCCGCCCGCCCTGATCCCCACCATGGTGGACCTCGGCGCGCGCTCGCAGGGCAATGTGGCGCGGATCGCGGTCGTCGTGGACGTCCGCGGCCGCCGCTTCTTCGACAATCTGCGGGAGTCGCTGGCCGACCTCGACACCAAGGGCGTCAAGCGCCGCGTGGTGTTCCTGGAGGCCTCAGACGACCTTCTGGTGCGCCGCTTCGAGTCCGTCCGCCGCCCGCACCCGCTGCAGGGCGACGGCCGGATCGTGGACGGCATCGCCAAGGAGCGCGATCTGCTGCGCGAGCTGCGCGGCGAGGCCGACCTGGTGATCGACACCTCCAGCCTGAACGTGCACGAGCTGCGATCGAAGATGGACGCCCAGTTCGCGGGCGACGGGGAGCCCGAGCTGCGGGCGACCGTCATGTCCTTCGGCTTCAAGTACGGGCTCCCGGTCGACGCGGACCTGGTGGTCGACTGCCGCTTCATCCCGAACCCGCACTGGGTCCCGGAGCTGCGCCCGTACACCGGGCTGAACGACGAGGTCGCCCAGTACGTCTTCAACCAGCCCGGCGCCAAGGAGTTCCTGGACCGGTACGCCGAGCTGCTGCACATCATCGCCGCCGGCTACCGCCGGGAGGGCAAGCGGTACGTGACGATCGCCGTCGGCTGCACCGGCGGCAAGCACCGCAGCGTCGCGATGTCCGAGCGGCTCGCCGCGCGGCTCTCCTCGGACGGGGTGGAGACCGTCATCGTCCACCGGGACATGGGGCGCGAGTGATCCGGACGGCACGGCGCCTGCGTCGCACGAGCCGTCGCTCCGGAGTACCGCCGAAAGTGGTCGCCCTGGGCGGCGGCCACGGCCTGTCCGCGTCGCTGAGCGCCCTGCGCCGGATCACCGGCGACCTGACCGCCGTCGTCACCGTCGCCGACGACGGCGGTTCCAGCGGCCGGCTGCGCGAGGAGATGGGCGTCCTGCCCCCCGGTGACCTGCGCAAGGCGCTGGCCGCGCTGTGCGGGGACGACGAGTGGGGGCGGACCTGGGCGCAGGTGATCCAGCACCGCTTCGTCAGCAAGGGCGATCTGCACGGACACGCCGTAGGCAATCTGCTGATTGTCGCCCTCTGGGAGCAGCTCAACGACGAGGTCGCGGCACTCGAATGGGTCGGCCGGCTGCTGGGTGCGCACGGCCGGGTGCTGCCCATGTCCGCGGTGCCGCTGGACCTCCATGCGAGCGTCCGCGGGCACGACCCCGCGGCGCCCGACGAGACCACCACGGTGCGGGGCCAGGCAACGGTCGCCCTCACCCCCGGTGACGTGCAGGAAGTGTGGCTGCAGCCGGCCGATCCGCCGGCCGTTCCGGAGGCCGTCCAGGCGGTCCTGGACGCCGACTGGGTGGTCCTCGGACCGGGGTCCTGGTTCTCCTCGGTGATCCCGCATCTGCTGGTCCCGGAGCTGGCCGACGCACTGGTGAACACCCGGGCCCGCAAGGTCCTCACACTGAACCTCGCACCCCAGCCGGGGGAAACCGACGGCTTTTCTCCGCAGCGTCACTTGGAGGTTTTGGCCCGACACGCCCCTAAACTCACCATCGACGTGGTGTTGGCCGACGAGGCCGCCGTGCCCGACCGCGACAGCCTGGTCAAGGCTGCCGAAGGGTTGGGCGGCACGGTCGAGCTGGCGCGGATAGCGGCCCCCGACGGGCCGCGGCACGATCCGGAGCTGCTGGCCACCGCGTATGACCGGATTTTTCGTATGCGTGGAAGGATCGGCCCATGGCGATGACGCCAGCGGTGAAGGATGAGATCTCCCGGCTCCCCGTCACCCGGACCTGCTGCCGGAAGGCGGAGGTCTCGTCGATCCTGCGGTTCGCGGGCGGTCTGCACCTGGTGAGCGGCCGCATCGTGATCGAGGCGGAGCTGGACACCGGGATCGCGGCCCGGCGGCTGCGGAAGGACATCCTGGAGATCTTCGGCCACTCCTCCGACCTGGTGGTGATGGCCCCCGGCGGGCTGCGCCGCGGCAGCCGGTACGTGGTCAGGGTGGTCGCCGGCGGTGACCAGCTGGCACGGCAGACCGGTCTGGTGGACGGCCGCGGCCGTCCCATCCGGGGCCTGCCCCCGCAGGTCGTCTCCGGTGCCACCTGCGACGCCGAGGCGGCCTGGCGCGGCGCCTTCCTGGCCCACGGCTCGCTCACCGAGCCGGGCCGCTCCTCGTCGCTGGAGGTCACCTGCCCCGGCCCCGAGGCGGCGCTGGCCCTGGTCGGCGCGGCCCGCAGGCTGCAGATCCCGGCCAAGGCCCGCGAGGTGCGCAACGTCGACCGGGTCGTCGTACGGGACGGCGACGCGATCGGCGCGCTGCTGACCCGGCTCGGCGCCCATGACTCCGTCCTGGCCTGGGAGGAGCGCCGGATGCGCCGCGAGGTCCGGGCCACCGCGAACCGGCTGGCGAACTTCGACGACGCGAACCTGCGCCGTTCCGCGCGGGCCGCGGTCGCGGCCGGCGCCCGGGTGCAGCGCGCCCTGGAGATCCTCGGCGAGGAGGTCCCCGAGCACCTCGCGGCGGCCGGCCGGCTGCGGATCGAGCACAAGCAGGCGTCGCTGGAGGAGCTGGGCTCGCTCGCCGAGCCGCCGCTGACCAAGGACGCGGTCGCCGGCCGTATCCGCCGGCTGCTGGCCATGGCCGACAAGCGCGCCTCCGACATGGGGATGCCCGGCACCGAGGCGAACCTCACCGAGGAAATGGTCGGCTGACTCCGCCGCTGTTCACCCACCGCACGCCCCGGTGTTCCGCACAGGACACCGGGGCGCGGTGCGTCCGGGTGCGGCCGGCGCCGCGGACCCCACGCGGAGCTCAACCGCCGTGCGGACGTGGCCCGGTGGCGGCGCCGAACGGTTTGTTGAATTGCGGGCCGGGCCGTCTCAGCATCCGGAGCCGCTACGGACGGCTTCCACGGTGACACTCCGTGACAGGTGGGGTGAACTGGGAAAACGGCCGCTGAGCGGGCGCTCAGAGCCCGTCCGGGCGCTGTCGATGTCACTGGGAACACGTGGGCGAGGTAGGGTCGTGGGTGGTCGGGGACATCCCATATTTCGCAGCCGGAGTGTATTCCGGCACATCAGCGAGGAGATCGGTTCGTGACGATCCGGGTAGGCATCAACGGCTTCGGTCGTATTGGTCGCAACTTCTTCCGTGCCGTGCTTGAGCAGGGCGCGGACATCGAGATCGTCGGTGTCAACGACCTGACCGACAACGCGACCCTGGTGCACCTTCTTAAGTACGACAGCATCCTGGGCCGTCTCAAGGCCGAGGTCACGCACACCGACAACACCATCACCGTCGGCGGCAAGACCTTCAAGACGATGGCGGAGCGGGACCCGGCGAACCTGCCGTGGGCCGAGCTCGGCGCGGACATCGTCATCGAGTCCACGGGCTTCTTCACCAAGCGCGACGACGCCGCCAAGCACCTCGCGGCCGGCGCGAAGAAGGTCCTCATCTCGGCTCCGGCCAAGGACGAGGACATCACCGTGGTCATGGGCGTCAACCACGAGAAATACGACGCGGCGAAGCACAACATCATCTCCAACGCCTCGTGCACCACGAACTGTGTGGCGCCGATGGCGAAGGTGCTCCTGGAGAACTTCGGCATCGTCAAGGGCATGATGACCACGGTCCACGCCTACACGAACGACCAGAAGATCCTGGACTTCCCGCACAGCGACCTGCGCCGTGCGCGGGCCGCCGCGATCAACATCATCCCGACCTCCACGGGTGCCGCCAAGGCCACCGCGCTGGTCATCCCCGAGCTCAAGGGCAAGCTGGACGGCACCTCGCTGCGCGTCCCGGTCCCGACCGGCTCGATCACCGACCTCGTGGTGACCGTCGAGCGCGACGTCACCAAGGAAGAGGTCAACGCGGCCTTCCAGAAGGCGGCCGAGGGCCAGCTCAAGGGCATCCTCGAGTACACCGAGGACCTCATCGTCTCCACGGACATCGTCAACGAGCCGGCCTCGTGCACGTTCGACTCGCAGATGACCATGGTCCAGGGCGACCAGGTCAAGATCTTCGGCTGGTACGACAACGAGTGGGGCTACTCCAACCGCCTGGTGGACCTGACCACCTTCGTCGGCGGCCAGCTCTGAGTCACGGCCTAGCCACGCAGATGTGAGTGACAGGGCTCGGCCGACGCGATGACGCGTCGGCCGGGCCCTGTCCCTTGTCGACCACGAGGAGCCCACCGGATATGAAGACGATCGACGACCTCCTGAACGAGGGACAGGTCGCGGGCAAGCGGGTGTTCGTCCGCGCCGACCTGAACGTGCCGCTCTCCGGCGCCACCATCACCGACGACGGCCGGATCCGTGCCGCCGTCCCGACCATCACCAAGCTCGTCGCCGCGGGCGCGAAGGTGATCGTCGCCTCACACCTGGGCCGCCCCAAGGGCGAGCCCGACCCGCAGTTCTCGCTCGCACCGGTCGCCGTACGCCTCGGCGAACTGCTCGGCACGGAGGTCGCGTTCGCGGCCGACACCGTCGGGGACAGCGCGCAGGCGGCCGTCGCCGGACTGGCCGACGGCGGCGTGGTGCTGCTGGAGAACCTGCGGTTCAACGCGGGCGAGACCGCGAAGGACGATGCCGAGCGCGGCGCCTTCGCCGACCGCCTGGCATCGCTCGCGGACGTCTACGTCGGTGACGGCTTCGGCGCCGTGCACCGCAAGCACGCCTCCGTGTTCGACCTCCCGGCGCGCCTCCCGCACTTCGCGGGCGGCCTGATCGCCACCGAGGTCGACGTACTGAAGAAGCTCACCTCCGAGGTGAAGCGGCCGTACGCGGTCGTGCTCGGCGGGGCGAAGGTCTCCGACAAGCTCGGTGTCATCGACCACCTGCTGGAGAAGGCCGACCGGATCCTGATCGGCGGCGGCATGGTCTTCACCTTCCTCAAGGCCCAGGGCCACGAGGTGGGCAGGAGCATGCTCCAGGAGGACCAGATCCCGGTCGTCCAGGAGTACCTCAAGCGCGCCGAGGCCAAGGGCGTGGAGTTCGTGCTGCCGGTCGACGTCGTCGCCGCGGGCGCCTTCCCCGACCTCAAGGCGCAGGCGCCGACCAACCCGGTGACCGTCGACGTCGACGCCATCCCGGCCGACGTGATGGGCCTGGACATCGGTCCGAAGTCCGGTGCGCTCTTCGCCTCGAAGCTCGCCGACGCGGCCACCGTGTTCTGGAACGGCCCGATGGGTGTCTTCGAGCACCCGGACTACGCCGAGGGCACCCGCGCGGTCGCCCAGGCCCTGATCGACAGCCCAGCGTTCACCGTGGTCGGCGGCGGTGACTCGGCCGCGGCCGTGCGCATCCTCGGCTTCGACGAGAACGCTTTCGGCCACATCTCGACCGGTGGCGGCGCGAGCCTCGAATACCTCGAGGGCAAGACGCTCCCCGGCCTCGCCGCACTGGAGGACTGACCCAGCATGAGCACCCGTACCCCGCTGATGGCCGGCAACTGGAAGATGAACCTCAACCACCTCGAGGCCATCGCGCACGTCCAGAAGCTCGCCTTCGCGCTCACCGACAAGGACTACGACGCCGTCGAGGTCGCCGTCCTGCCGCCCTACATCGACCTGCGTTCGGTACAGACCCTGGTCGACGGCGACAAGCTGAAGATCAAGTACGGCGCCCAGGACCTCTCCGCGCACGATTCCGGCGCGTACACCGGTGAGATCTCCGGATCGATGCTGGCCAAGCTGAAGTGCACGTTCGTGGCCATCGGCCACAGCGAGCGACGCCAGTACCACGGTGAGGACGAGGAACTCGTCAACGCCAAGATCAAGGCCGCGTACAAGCACGGGCTGACGCCGATCCTGTGCGTCGGTGAGGGACTGGACGTCCGCAAGGCCGGTCAGCAGGTCCCGCACACCCTCGCTCAGCTCGACGGCGCGCTGCAGGACATCCCGGCCGAGCAGGCCGAGACGATCGTCGTCGCGTACGAGCCCGTGTGGGCGATCGGCACCGGCGAGGTCGCCACCCCCGAGGACGCGCAGGAGGTCTGCGGTGCCATCCGCGGCCGCCTCGCCGAGCTGTACAGCCAGGAGCTGGCCGAAAAGGTCCGTATCCAGTACGGCGGCTCGGTCAAGTCCGGAAACGTCGCGGCGATCATGGCGCAGCCGGACGTGGACGGCGCCCTGATCGGTGGCGCGGCGCTCGACGCGGAGGAGTTCGTCAAGATCGTCCGCTTCCGCGACCAGTAGGACCAGCAGGCGGTGGGCCTAGCAGGCCCGCACGAAGTACCCTGTCGGGGCCGGACCGGCGCACTGGCGCCCGGTTCGGCCCTGCGCCGTCCATTTGTAGTCGAGAGAGTTGGTCCAGCCGTGGTAGTCGGGTTCTCCATCGCCCTCATCATCTTCAGCCTGCTGCTTCTGCTGCTGGTGCTGATGCACAAGGGGAAGGGCGGCGGCCTCTCGGACATGTTCGGTGGTGGCATGCAGTCCTCCGTCGGCGGCTCCTCGGTGGCCGAGCGCAACCTCGACCGGATCACCGTGGTGATCGGTCTGTTGTGGTTTACGTGCATTGTCGTACTTGGTCTGGTGCTCAAGTTCCAGAAGTAGCGCCCGCGGCGTACTCCCGTGAGTCCAGGGAGAACTGACGCCTCGTCGCAAACGCGGCTTATCATGGGAGGGCGTCCTACGGGGCCGGGTACACCACCTGCCACTGGACGGCACGTAAGGTCTCCGTAAACTGGGCGACCTCGCAGCACCATCACGCAGGGAGTTACGACCGTGGCAAGTGGCAACGCGATCCGTGGCAGTCGGGTCGGAGCGGGGCCGATGGGAGAGGCCGAGCGCGGCGAGTCCGCGCCACGCCTCCGCATCTCCTTCTGGTGCTCGAACGGGCACGAGACCCAGCCGAGTTTCGCCAGCGACGCGCAGATCCCGGAGTCCTGGGACTGCCCGCGCTGTGGTTTCCCGGCCGGGCAGGACGAGGAGAACCCGCCGGCGCCGCCGCGGACCGAGCCGTACAAGACGCACCTGGCCTATGTGCGGGAGCGGCGCAGCGCGGCCGACGGCGAGGCGATCCTCGCCGAGGCCCTCGCGAAGCTCCGCGGCGAGATCTGAGAGGTCTTCTCGCGTACGGCACGCGGATATCGCCCCTGTTCGCCGGGCGGGCCCGACCATGGCCTCAGTCGTGGGCCGAGCTGGACCTTTCCAGCTCGCCCCACGACTGAGGCCGGGGGTCACCCGGCGAACGGGGGTATTTTTCTCCCCTCTGCCGGTCCCGGGCGGCCGTCCGTGCCGGTGGTCGTGCCGGGTCAGCGGCGGCGGGCGCGGGCGGTGTGGCTGTCGGCGATGTGGGCGGTCAGCGCGACTGCCGCGGTGGCCCGCTCGTAGGTGAGCTGGGCGACCCGGGCCGACAGGCAGTCGATGATCAGCAGGACGGAGTGCCGGGTGCCGTAGCCGCCGCGCCGGAAGCTGGTCTCCGCCGAGGCCGAGGTGAGCCGGATGTCGGCGGCCTGGGCGATCGGCGAGCGCGGATCGCTGGTGACGGCCACCGTCGTCGCGCCGCGCTCCGCGGCCAGCCGCAGCGGGTCCAGGGCCTCGCGCGTCGTGCCGGAGTGCGAGATCGCCACGGCCACGTCGGAGGGCGTCAGCAGTGCCGCGGAGGTCTCCGCCGCGTGCACCTCGGTCCAGCCGCGGGCGGCGCAGCCGATGCCGAACAGCCGGGCCTCGGCCTCCCGCGCGGCGATCCCGGAGCCGCCGACCCCGTACACATCGATCCGGCGGGCCTTGGCGAGCGCCTGGGCGGCCCGTTCCAGGCTCTCCCGGTCCAGCTTGTCGACGGTGTGCCGCAGGGCCCGCAGATCGGCCTGGGCGACCACCGCGACGACATGGTCGAGATCGTCGTCGGGCCCGATGTCCGGGCCCAGCACCGGACTGAGCGGCCCCTCGCCGTCGCCGCCCTGGCTGCGGCCCTGCTCCTGCGCCAGCTCGATCAGCAGATGCTGGTAGGAGTCCAGGCCCAGCGCATGGCAGAAACGCGTGACGGTGGCCTGCGACGTGCCCGTACGGCGGCCCAGTTCGGCCGCGGAGCCACGGGTGGCCGCCACCGGATCCGCCAGCACCAGCTCGCCCACCTTGCGCAAGGAATCGGACATGCGGGGGAGTTCGGAGCGGATCAGGGCGATGACCATGACGACTCGTCTCGGCTGGGGTCTTGTCGGTCAGTGAATCTATCAATCACCATGCGGTGTGATGAATGAAATTCACAACCGAACCCATCGCGGTGACGACGACCGCCGGTCCGCGCCGGCCGGCCGGTCGCTGGTGGTCGGCATCGACGCGGGCGGGACCCGGATCCGCGCCTATCTGGCCGGGGCGACGGCCGGGGCCGGGGCGACGGCGGCGGACGAGGCCGGCGTCGTCGGCGGGGTGATCGGCGAGGGCGCCGGCGGTCCCGGCAACGCGATGAGCGTGCCGCAGCCGGAGCTGACCCGGCACCTGGCCGCCGCGCTCGGCGCCGCGGTCCCGGCGGAGCTGCGCGGCTCGGTCGCCGCCGTGCTGGGCGGCTTCGCGGGCGCCGCCCCGGACACCGGTCCCGACACCGGCCACGGCCTCGCGCTGTCCTGCCTCCGGGCGGCGCTCGCCGAGACCGGTATCGACGCCGCGAAGGTGGCGGTCCGCGGCGACATCGAGATCGCCTTCGCCTCCGCGCCGGGCATGCCCGCCGACGGGCTGCTGCTCATCGCGGGGACCGGCGCCGCGTCGGCACGCATCACCGGGCGCCGGCAGGTGCTGACGGTGGACGGTGACGGATGGCTGCTCGGTGACGAGGGCGGCGGCTTCTGGCTGGGCCGGGAGGCCGTCAGGGCGGCGCTGCGGGCGTTGACCGGGCGCGGGCCCTGGACCTCGCTGGTCGGCGCGGTGGCGGCGCACTACCTGGCGTCCGGTGGCGATCCGGCGGGCCTCCCCGGGTCGGTGGAGCAGACGGACCGGCAGCGCCTGGGGGAGCTGCGGGATCTGATCGTGCCCCTGGTGTACGCGCGGCCGCCGGTGCGGCTGGCGGCGCTGAGCCCGCTGGTCGTCGCCGCCGACCGGGCCGGCGACCAGGTCGCCGGGGAACTGCTCGACGCGGCGGCCGCCGAACTCGGCAGGACCGTCGCCGCGTTGCGTCCCGTGGCGGGCGAGCCGCTGGTGGTCACCGGCGGTCTGCTGGCTCCGGCCGGGCCGCTGCTGGACAGGCTGTCGCGGCGTGCGCTGGCGATGGGGCTGCGGGTCGTCCCGGTGCCGGACGGCGGTGCGGGCGCGGTGGCGCTGGCGAGGCTCTTGACGTGACCACGATAGTCGGTTCATTGTTTCAATGACTCGTCGGAATGATGGTTCATTCAACCAAGGAGGGTGTCGGCCATGGCCGAACCACAGCTCAGCGCCGCCCGGTTCGCCGAGCACGGCCGCGCCGCCGTCGAGCGGGCGATCGGAGCCAACACCGACTCCGTCGCCGCCGCGGCCCGCCTCATCGCCGACAGCGTCGCCGCCAACGGTGTCGTCCACGCCTTCGGCACCGGTCACTCGCAGGCCACCGCGCTGGAGATCGCCGGCCGGGCCGGCGGCCTCGTCCCGACCAGCCGCATCGGCCTCTCCGACCTGGTGCTGCGCGGCGGCGAGGACCGCTCCGTACTCGCCGACCCGCTACTGGAACGCTCCCCGGGCCTGGCCAAACGGCTCTACGAGCTGGCCACCCCGCAGCCGCAGGACCTCTTCGTGATCATCTCCAACTCCGGCGTCAACAACTCCATCGTCGACATGGCCCTCCAGGTCAAGGAGTCCGGGCACCGGCTGATCGCCCTCACCTCCCTGGAGCACACCCATGCGGTGCCCGCGCTCCACAGCAGCGGAAAGCGGCTCGCCGACCTCGCCGACGCCGTACTCGACAACTGCGCGCCGGCCGGCGACGCCCTGCTGCCGATGCCGGACGGCGGCGCGCTCTGCGGGGTCTCCACCATCACTTCCGCGCTGCTCGTCCAGATGGTCGTCGCCGAGGCGGTCGGCATCCTGACCGCCGAGGGGCACGAACCGCCGGTCTACATCTCGGCCAACCTGCCCGGCGGATTCGAGCGCAACGCCGTCCTGGAGGCCCGCTACGAGGGCCGGCTGCACCGCGGCGGTTTCTGAACGCGGCTCTTCCCACCGGTGCCACGGGCGTTGTCAGTGGCCGCCGCTACGGTGCCAGGACTGATCACATCCTGGCCCGAGGGGGAGCTTTGACCGCGAACGACAGCGATCTGCGGCCGGCCGTGGAGAGCGCCGTGCCGTCCTGGCGCGGCGGCTTCGGCCGGCTGTGGAGCGCCGCGGTGGTCTCGCGGCTGGGGGACGGACTGCGCACCGCCGCACTGCCGTTGCTCGCGGTCGGGCTCACCGACTCCCCGCTGCTCGTCTCGCTGGTCACGGCGGCCGGATTCCTGCCCTGGATCCTGTTCGGCCTGCTCGGCGGCGCGATCGCCGACCGCGTGGACCAGCGGCGCGCCATGTGGGCGGTCGACGCGGTGCGCTGCGCGCTGATGGCCTGCTTCGCGCTCGCCGTGTGGCTGGACGAGGTGAGCATCGCCCTGCTGCTGGTGCCGGCCTTCGTCCTGACGACGCTGCAGACCCTCTTCGACAACGCCGCGACCGCGCTGCTGCCGACGGTCGTCCCCACCGCCTCCCTCGGCCGCGCCAACGCGCGCCTGATGACCGGGCAGACCATCGCGGGCACCTTTCTCGGCGCACCCCTGGTGCCCCTGCTGATCGGGCTCTCCGCCGGACTGCCGTTCGCGGTCGACGCGGCGACGTATCTGCTCGCCGCGGCGCTGGTCGCCTCGATACGCACGGCCCCGCGCGAGCGCGCCCCGCGCCCGCCGGGCCGGACGTTGCGGCAGGACATCGCCGAGGGCATCCGGGTGCTGTGGGGGGACCGGGTCCTGCGGTCGCTCTGCACGGCCAACACCGTCGTCAACATCGGGATGGGCGCGCTCATCGCCACCCTGGTCCTGCACGTCACCGGGTGGCTGCACGCCGGGCACTCCGGGTACGCGGCCGTGCTCACCGCCTACGGCGCCGGCAGCGTGGCCGGCGGTCTGGCGGCCGGCCGGATCTCCGAACTCCTGGGCAGGACCAGAGCGCTGGTGGCCGGCCTGGTGCTGCAGAGCTGCGCCCTGATCGTGCTCGGCACCGTACGGTCGCTGCCCGTCGCGGTCGTCGTCCTGGCGCTCTTCGGCGCCATGGGGATGCTGTGGAACGTCAACGAGGTCACCCTCATGCAGGAGCGGACGCCCGCCGCCCTGCTGGGCCGGGTCAGCGCCGCCAACCGCACCCTGTCGACCGCCGGGGCCCCGCTCGGCGCCCTGCTCGGCGGCGCGGTGGCGACGGCGTGGGGACTGAACACCCCGGCGCTGGCCGCCGCCGCGCTCTTCGCCTGCGGGGTGATCGCGCTCCTACCGGCCGTCATCAATTAGTTTGGACCCATGTCCGACACCAATACGCACGGCCGTGCCCGGCTCGACCAGCTGCCCGAATGGCACGCCCTGGGCAAACACCGCGAAGAGCTGGGGGAGGTGCGGCTGCGCGAACTGTTCGACCAGGATCCGCAGCGCGCCGACCGGTACTCCCTGCAGGTCGGTGATCTGCACCTGGACTACTCCAAGCACCTGGTGACCGACGAGACCCTGCGGCTGCTGCGTGAGTTGGCGGCGTCGAGCGGCGTGGCCGAACTGCGCGACGCGATGTTCCGCGGCGAGCGGATCAACGTCACCGAGGACCGCGCGGTGCTGCACACCGCGCTGCGCGCACCGCGCTCCTCCGTCATCCAGGTCGACGGCCATGACGTCGTGCCCGCCGTTCACGCCGTCCTCAGCAAGATGTCCGTCTTCACCGACCGGATCCGCTCCGGCGAGTGGACCGGCCACACCGGCAAGCGCATCACCAACATCGTCAACATCGGCATCGGCGGCTCCGACCTGGGCCCGGCGATGGCGTACGAGGTGCTGCGCCCGTACGCCGACCGCGGGCTGACGCTCCGTTTCGTGTCCAACGTCGACGGCGCGGACCTGCACGAGGCGCTGCGGGACCTGGACCCGGCCGAGACGCTCTTCGTCATCGCCTCGAAGACGTTCACCACCATCGAGACCATCACCAACGCCACCTCCGCCCGCAACTGGCTGCTGACCGGCCTGAACGCCGACACCTCGGCCGTCGCCAAGCACTTCGTCGCGCTGTCCACGAACGCGGAGAAGGTCACCGAGTTCGGCATCGACCCGGCCAACATGTTCGAGTTCTGGGACTGGGTCGGCGGCCGGTACTCCTTCGACTCGGCGATCGGCCTCTCGCTGATGCTCGCCATCGGCCCGGACCACTTCCGCGAGATGCTGGCCGGCTTCCACCTCGTGGACGAGCACTTCCGCTACGCCCCGCCGGAGGAGAACGTCCCGCTGCTGCTCGGCCTGTTGGGCGTCTGGTACGGCGGTTTCCACGACGCGCAGTCGCACGCGGTCCTCCCGTACAGCCACTACCTGTCGCGGTTCACCGCGTATCTGCAGCAGCTGGACATGGAGTCCAACGGCAAGTCCGTGGACCGGCAGGGCAATCCGGTGGCGTGGCAGACCGGTCCGGTGGTCTGGGGCACCCCGGGCACCAACGGCCAGCACGCCTACTACCAGCTGCTGCACCAGGGCACCAAGGTCATCCCGGCGGACTTCATCGGCTTCGCCAATCCCATCGGCGAACTCGGCCCGCTCGCGGACCAGCACGACCTGCTGATGGCCAACTTCTTCGCGCAGACCCAGGCGCTGGCCTTCGGCAAGACACCGGAAGAGGTCGCCGCGGAGGGCGTGCCCGCCGAACTGGTGCCGCACAAGACGTTCCGCGGCAACCACCCGACGACCACCATCCTGGCCACCGAGCTCAGCCCGTCGGTGCTCGGCCAGCTGATCGCGCTCTACGAGCACAAGGTGTTCGTCCAGGGCGCGGTGTGGAACATCGACTCCTTCGACCAGTGGGGAGTCGAGCTGGGCAAGGTGCTCGCCAAGCGGATCGAGCCCGCGCTCAGCCAGGGCGCGACCATTCCCGGCCTGGACGGGTCCACGGAGGCGCTGGTCCGGCGCTACCGGGAACTGCGCGGCCGCTGAACGGCTGCTGAAAGCCGAACGGCCGCCGGCCGGGCTGAGGTCCAGCCCGGCGGGCGGCCGTCCGCCACGCCCGAGAGACCGCTAGGCCGAAGACGGCGGGTACAGCTGCGGTGGCAGCTTCGCCGCCGCGGTCCGGTCCAGCAGCCACAGCGTGCGGCGGCGGCCGCGTGCTCCGGCCGCCGGCGCCTGGATCTCGCCCGCGCCGGACAACGCCATCGCGACCGCGTTGGCCTTGTCCTCGCCCGCCGCGAGCAGCCACACCTCGCGCGCCGAGCGGATCGCCGGAAGGGTCAGCGAGATCCGGGTCGGCGGCGGCTTGGGCGCTCCGTGCACCCCCACCACCGTCCGCTCCGTCTCCCGCACCGCCGGGTGCTCGGGGAAGAGCGACGCGACATGCGTGTCGGGTCCCACCCCCAGCATCAGCACGTCGAACGTCGGCACCGGGCCGTGGTCCTCCGGCCCGGACGCCCTGGCGAGCTCGGCCGCGTAGCCGGCCGCCGCGGCGTCGACGTCACGGCCGTGGGTACCGTCGGACGCGGGCATGGCGTGCACCCGCGCCGGATCGACCGGCACCGAGTCGAGCAGGATCTCCCGGGCCTGGGTGACATTGCGCTCGGGATCACCCTCCCGTTCGAACCGCTCGTCGCCCCACCACAGGTCCAGCCGCGCCCAGTCCACCGCGTCCCGCGCCGGGGACCCGGCCAGGGCGGCGAGCAGCGCGTTGCCGTTGCGCCCGCCCGTCAGCACCACCGAGGCGGAGCCGCGGGCGGCCTGGGCGTCCACGATCTTCGTGATCAGCCGGGCCGCCGCGGCCTTCGCCATCAGCTCCTTGTCGCGGTGGACGACGACCTGCGGGGTGCTCATGTGGAGCTCGTCCGCTTGCCCGTCGCCGCCTTCTTCGCCGGCGCGGCCTTCTTGGCGGGAGCCTTGGCCGCCGACTTGGCCGCGGCGGTCCCGGCCGGCTTGGCGTCCTTGGCCGGGGTGATCACCTCGATCGTCCCGACGGGCTCCTCCGAGTCCTGCGGACCGGAGTCGGTCAGCCGGCCGACCCCGAACTTCACCGTCGACCGGTAGATGTCGTCCGGGTCCAGCCGCCGCAGCTCCTCGGCGATCAGCTCCGAGGTCTCGCGCCGCTTGAGCGCCACATGACGGTCCGGCTGCCCCGGCATGGCCAGCTCGGCCAGCAGGCCGTCGGCCCGGTCCAGCCGGATCTCGCCGTCGGCGGTGACCAGCTGGACCCCGGTGATACCGGGTCCGTCGGAGACCTTGCGCTCCACCGAGATCTTCAGCCGGTCGGCGAGCCACAGCGCGAGCAGTTCGGTGCTCGGGTTGTAGGCCTCGCCCTCCACGGTCGCGGAGGCGATCCTGGAGTGCTTCTGGTCCAGAGCCGCGGCCAGCATGCTGCGCCACGGCGTGATCCGGGTCCACGCCAGGTCGGTGTCGCCGGGCGCGTACGCCGCGGCGCGCTCGCCGAGCGCGATCACCGGGTCCTCGGCCGCCGCGGCGTCCGTGATCCGGCGCTGCGCGAGCCGTCCCAGCGGGTCCTCGGCGGGCTTGTCCGGCGACTCCTCCGGCCACCACACCACCACCGGGGCGTCCGGCAGCAGCAGCGGCAGCACCACGGACTCGGCGTGGTTGGCGAGCTCGCCGTGCATGCGCAGCACGACGGTCTCACCGGTGCCCGAGTCGGAGCCGACCAGCACCTCGGCGTCCAGCCGCGCCATCGCGCGGTCGCGCGGTGAACGGCCGGGCCGCTTGATGACGGCCAGGATCCGGGACGGGTGCTCCCGCGACGCGTCACTGGCCGCCTTGAGGGCGTCGTAGGCGCTGCCCTCGTCGGTGACGATGACCAGGGTGAGCACCATGCCGACGGCCGGAGTGCCGATGGCGCGGCGGGCCTCGATGAGCCCGGCGTTGATTCGGGACGACGTGGTGTCCGTCAGATCGATCCTCATGGCCGGCGCCAGCTCCTACCGTCTCGTGCGAGCATCTCGTCGGCCTCCGCCGGTCCCCAGGTGCCCGAGGCGTACTGGGCGGGCTTGCCGTGCGTGTCCCAGTACTTCTCGATCGGGTCGAGGATGTTCCAGGACAGCTCGACCTCCTGGTGGCGGGGGAAGAGGTTGGCATCGCCGAGCAGCACATCGAGGATGAGCCGCTCGTACGCCTCGGGGCTGGACTCGGTGAAGGACTCGCCGTAGGCGAAGTCCATCGTCACGTCCCGGACCTCCATCGAGGTGCCGGGCACCTTCGAGCCGAAGCGCACCGTCACGCCCTCGTCCGGCTGCACCCGGATGACCAGGGCGTTCTGCCCCAGCTCCTCGGTGGATCCGGCTTCGAAGGGCAGATACGGGGCCCGCTTGAAGACCACCGCGATCTCGGTGACCCGGCGGCCGAGCCGCTTGCCGGTGCGCAGGTAGAAGGGGACCCCGGCCCAGCGGCGGTTGTTGATCTCCAGCTTGACCGCCGCGAAGGTGTCGGTCTTCGACCTGGGGTCGATGCCGTCTTCCTCCAGGTACCCCACGACCTCCTCGCCGCCCTGCCAGGCGTGCGCGTACTGGCCGCGTACCGTGTGCGCGCCCAGGTCCTTGGGCAGCTCCACGGCGCCGAGCACCTTGAGCTTCTCGGCGACCAGGGCCTTCGGGTGGAAGGAGCCGGGCTCCTCCATCGCCGTCAGCGCGAGCAGCTGCAGCAGGTGGTTCTGGATGACGTCACGGGCCGCGCCGATGCCGTCGTAGTACCCGGCCCGGCCGCCGATGCCGATGTCCTCGGCCATCGTGATCTGGACATGGTCGACGTACGACCGGTTCCAGATCGGCTCGAACATCGTGTTGGCGAAGCGCAGCGCCAGGATGTTCTGGACGGTCTCCTTGCCCAGGTAGTGGTCGATCCTGAAGACCTCGTTGGGCGGGAAGACGTCGTGCACCAGCTGGTTGAGCTCCTGCGCGCTCTCCAGGTTGTGGCCGAACGGCTTCTCGATGACCGCGCGCCGCCAGGACTCGCCCTGTCCCTCGGACAGGCCGTGCTTCTTGAGCTGCTGCACGACGTTGGGGAAGAACTTCGGCGGTACGGAGAGGTAGAAGGCGAAGTTGCCGCCGGTGCCGCGCGCCTTGTCGAGCTCGTCGATCGTCGACTTCAGCTTCTCGAAGGCGGTGTCGTCGTCGAACTCGCCCTGAACGAAGCGGCAGCCTTCGGCGAGCTGCTGCCAGACCTCCTCGCGGAAGGGGGTGCGGGCGTGCTCCTTGACCGCGTCGTGGACCTCCTGGGCGAAGTCCTCGTCCTCCCAGCTCCGGCGGGCGAAGCCGATGAGCGCGAAGCCCGGTGGCAGCAGACCGCGGTTGGCGAGGTCGTACACGGCAGGCATCAACTTTTTACGGGACAAATCGCCCGTGACGCCGAAAATGACCAGGCCGGACGGCCCCGCGATACGCGGGAGCCGCCGGTCCTGTGCGTCACGCAGCGGATTGCTGCTGGTCAACTCATGCCTCCACGGGCGTCAGACGCTTGAGTACCGCCGAGGTGGAGTCCAGCAGCTCGTTCCAGGAGGCCTCGAACTTCTCGACGCCCTCGTCCTCGAGCAACTGCACCACGTCGTCGTACGAGATACCGAGAGCCGCCAGCGCGTCGAGCTCGGCCTGGGCCTGCTCGTACGTGCCGCGGATGGTGTCGCCGGTGACCTCGCCGTGGTCGGCGGTGGCCTCCATGGTGGCTTCCGGCATGGTGTTGACGGTGTTCGGGGCGACCAGCTCGGTCACGTAGAGCGTGTCCGGGTAGGCCGGGTCCTTGACACCGGTCGAGGCCCACAGCGGACGCTGCTTGTTCGCGCCCGACTTCTCCAGCGCGTTCCAGCGGTCCGAGGTGAAGACCTCCTCGTACGCCTGGTAGGCGAGCCGGGCGTTGGCCAGCGCGGCCTTGCCCTTGAGCGCCTTCGCCTGGTCGCTGCCGAGCTTGTCGAGGCGCTTGTCGATCTCGGAGTCGACCCGGGAGACGAAGAAGGACGCGACCGAGTGGATCTTCGCGAGCTCCAGGCCGGCGGCCTTGGCCTTCTCCAGCCCCGCCAGGTAGGCGTCCATGACCTCGCGGTAGCGGGCCAGCGAGAAGATCAGCGTCACGTTCACGCTGATGCCCCGGCCGATGACCTCGGTGATCGCCGGCAGGCCGGCCTTGGTCGCCGGGATCTTGATGAGGGTGTTCGGCCGGTCGACGAGCCAGGCGAGCTGCTTGGCCTCGGCGATGGTGGCCGCGGTGCTGTGCGCCAGCCGCGGGTCCACCTCGATGGAGACCCGGCCGTCCTGGCCCTCGGTGCGGTCGAAGACCGGCCGCAGGATGTCGGCGGCGTCGCGGACGTCCGCCGTGGTGACCATCCGGATGGCCTCTTCGACCGTGACCTTGCGGACCGCGAGGTCGGTGAGCTGGCTCTCGTAGCCCTCGCCGCCGACGATCGCCTTCTGGAAGATCGACGGGTTGGTGGTGACGCCCACGACGTGCTGCTGGTCGATCAGCTCGGCCAGGTTCCCGGACGTGATCCGCTTGCGGGACAGGTCGTCCAGCCAGATCGCGACGCCTTCGTCGGAGAGGCGCTTGAGTGCGTCTGTCATGGAAATTACATCTCCTACTGGTCGGGTGCGGGTCGTCAGCGGGTTGCCTTGTCGACGGCGTCGAGGGATTCCCGGGCGGCATTGGCGACGGCTTCGGCGGTGAAGCCGAACTCACGGAAGAGGACCTTGGCATCGGCCGAGGCACCGAAGTGCTCCAGGCTGATGATCCGGCCCTGGGCGCCGATGTAGCGGTGCCACGTCAGGCCGATACCGGCCTCGACGGCGACCCGGGCGTGGACGTCCGGGAGCAGCACGCTGTCGCGGTACGCCATGTCCTGCTCCTCGAACCACTCGACGGACGGCATCGAGACGACCCGCGTCGGGATCCCGTCGGCCTGCAGCGCGTCGCGGGCCTCGACGGCCAGCTGCACCTCGGAGCCGGTGGCGATGAGGATGACCTGCGGACGGCCGCCCTCGGAGTCGAACAGCACGTAGCCGCCCTTGGCCGCGTGCTCGTTCGGCGCGTACGTGGGCACACCCTGGCGGGTGAGCGCCAGGCCGTGCGGAGCGGGCTTGGAGTCGTGGCGCTTGAGGATCTCGCGCCAGACGATCGCCGTCTCGTTGGCGTCGGCCGGACGGACGATGTTCAGGCCCGGGATCGCGCGCAGCACGGCCAGGTGCTCGACCGGCTGGTGCGTCGGGCCGTCCTCGCCGAGGCCGACGGAGTCGTGCGTCCACACGTACGTGACGGGCAGCTGCATGAGCGCGGCCAGTCGCACGGCGGGGCGCATGTAGTCGGAGAACACCAGGAAGGTGCCGCCGTAGATGCGGGTGTTGCCGTGCAGCGCGATGCCGTTCATCGTCGAGCCCATGGCGTGCTCGCGGATGCCGTAGTGCACCGTGCGGCCGTACGGGTCGGCGCCCGGCAGCGGGTTGCCCACCGGTAGGAAGGACGAGCCGCTGTCGATCGTGGTGTTGTTGGAGCCCGCGAGGTCGGCCGAGCCGCCCCACAGCTCCGGTACGACCGCGCCGAGCGCCTGCAGGACCTTGCCGGAGGCGGCACGGGTCGCGAGGCTATTGCCGGTCTCGAAGGACGGCAGTGCCTTCTCCCAGCCGTCGGGCAGCTCGCCCGCGGCGATCCGGTCGAAGTCGGCCGAGCGCTCCGGGTTGGCGTCGCGCCACTCCTGGAACTGCTTGTTCCAGACGGCGTGCGCCTCGCGGCCGCGGTCGGCCACCTCACGGGCGTGCGACAGCACCGCGTCGTCGACCTCGAAGGTCTTCGCCGGGTCGAAGCCCAGCACCTTCTTGGTCGCGGCGACCTCCGCGTCACCCAGCGCCGAGCCGTGCGCGGCCTCGGTGTTCTGCGCGTGCGGGGCCGGCCAGGCGATGATCGAGCGGGCCGCGATGAACGAGGGCCGCGAGGTCTCGGCCTGGGCCGCCTTCAGCGCCTTGTACAGGGCCTTCGGGTCCAGGTCGCCGTCGGGCAGCTGCTCGACGCGCTGGACGTGCCAGCCGTACGCCTCGTAGCGCTTGAGGGTGTCCTCGCTGACGGCCGTCTCGGTGTCGCCCTCGATGGAGATGTGGTTGTCGTCCCACAGCAGCACGAGGTTGCCGAGCTTCTGGTGCCCGGCGAGCGAGGACGCCTCGGCGGAGACACCCTCCTGCAGGCAGCCGTCGCCGGCGATGACCCAGATGGTGTGGTCGAACGGGGAGGTGCCCGCCGCCGCGTCCGGGTCGAACAGGCCGCGCTCGTAGCGGGCCGCCATGGCCATGCCGACGCCGTTGGCGATGCCCTGGCCGAGCGGACCGGTCGTGGTCTCCACGCCGACCGTGTGGCCGTGCTCCGGGTGGCCGGGGGTCTTGCTGCCCCAGGTGCGGAACGCCTTCAGATCGTCCAGTTCCAGGCCATACCCGGAAAGGTAGAGCTGGGTGTAGAGCGTCAGGCTGGAGTGCCCGGCCGAGAGGACGAAGCGGTCACGGCCGGTCCAGTCGGGATCCGACGGATCGTGCCGCATCAGCTTCTGGAACAACAGGTACGCGGCGGGCGCGAGGCTCATGGCCGTGCCGGGATGGCCGTTGCCGACCTTCTGCACGGAATCCATGGCCAGGACACGAGCGGTATCAACGGCCCGCTTGTCCAGATCGGTCCACTCAAGGTCTGTGGTGGTCGGCTTGCTGCTCACCCTGGTTCAGGGCTCCTCTCCACATGTCGAAATGCCGGTGACGTGGCGCCTACCCGGCGTTGTCGAGCCTACCGCCGCAGGCGCGTGCACCTTTTCGAGCGTTCGACCCTCGGGACGACACCCGGAGCGCGGCTCCGGGCAGCGTTCCCGGCGGCACTCCGGGCAACCAGGACCGTGGCTGGGCCATTCCCGGCATGCCGGGATACTGACAGCCTGCCCCGGCCCGGCCGCGTTCGCCTCCTGAACACCTGGCGAAGGACGGGCGGCAACACGGGTCACCCCCCGGGGCAGGCGGAGTATTCCGTACGTCTACAGTGGCGTGGTACGCGCAAGGACTTACCGGACCTTCACGTCTGGGACCGGGACTTGCTGGACTTAATCCTCTCCAGGGGTGTTTGTGACGGCCGTCGAATCCCGACCCGCAGGGGTCATCGGGACGAGCACCGGACAGCGGCCGTTCGCGGCTCGTGTCATGGCGTTCGTGGCGCTGACCAAGCCACGCATTATCGAACTGCTGCTCATCACGACCGTTCCGGTGATGTTCCTGGCGGCGGGTGGCGTCCCCGATCTGTGGCTGGTGCTGACGACCGTCGTGGGCGGCTATCTGTCGGCGGGCGGTGCCAACGCGCTCAACATGTACATCGACCGCGACATCGACGCGCTGATGCACCGCACCGAGCAGCGTCCGCTGGTCACCGGCATGGTGTCGCCGCGCGAGGGGCTGATCTTCGGCATCACGCTCTCGGTGGTCTCCACCGTCTGGTTCGCGGTCCTGGTCAACACGCTCTCGGCGGCGCTGTCGCTGACGGCCATCCTCTTCTATGTCTTCGTGTACACGCTCGGCCTCAAGCGCCGCACCGCGCAGAACATCGTGTGGGGCGGCATCGCGGGCTGCATGCCGGTGTTCATCGGCTGGTCCGCGGTCACGAACTCCGTCTCGTGGGCCGCTCTGGTCCTCTTCCTGGTGATCTTCCTGTGGACGCCGCCGCACTACTGGCCGCTGTCGATGAAGGTCAAGGACGACTACGAGCGGGTGGGCGTGCCGATGCTGCCGGTCGTGGCCGGCAACCTGGTGGTCGCGCGGCAGATCGTCATCTACAGCTGGGCCATGGTGATCGTCTCGCTGGCCCTGTGGTGGCCGCTGGGCGAGACCTCCTGGCTGTACCCGGTGGCCGCGGTGCTGCTCGGCGCGATGTGGCTCAAGGAGGCGCACGGCCTCCACAGCCGGGCGAAGGCCGGGGTCAGCGGCGCGAAGCTCAAGGAGATGCGGCTGTTCCACTGGTCCATCACCTATCTGTCGCTGCTCTTCGTCGTCGTGGCCGTGGATCCTTTCCTTCACTGATTACCGACGGGTAGCATCTGCCTCATGGCTGAGACCGCGCAGAACACCGTGGAAGAGACTCCGAAGGCGGACCCGCGCGCCGAGCGCCGCACCGCCAGGCTGGCGAAGCAGATCGGTGCCTTCGCCAAGAGCCACGGCGGCGGCGCCGAGGCGAACATCGCCTACATCGGTGAGATCGGCGCCCGGATCGTCCTCGTCGGCGAGAACGGCGAATGGGGCGACCTGGTGGCCCCGACGTACGCCATGGCCGTCGCGGCCGTCGAGCGCGCCGGAGTCACCGTCCACGAGGACTTCGACGGCGAATTCGCCGCCAAGGTGCGCACCGGCCCGTACGAATGGTCGCGAATGGCCGGAATCCAGATCGGCGGTCCCAGCAACACCTGACGCCCCGCCCGCCCGTTAGGGACCATGGGAAACGGTCCCGGCCGGCGGTGCGAGGAGTCAGTGATGCTGGAGCTGCCACCTTGGGTGGACGCGCACTGCCACGGGGTCGTCCCCGGGGAGCTGGGCCTCGGCTCGTTCGAGGCGCTCCTCACGGGGGCCGCCGCGCCCGGCACCACGCTCTTCGACAGTCCCGCCGGCTTCGCCGTGCGCCGCTGGTGCCCGCCCCTCCTCGGACTGGAACCGCACTGCACCCCCGCGCACTACCTGGCAGGACGCCGGGAGCTGGGCGCGTACGAGGCCACCCGGCTGCTGTTGCGGGGCACCGGGATCGGCGCCCATCTGGTGGACGCCGCCGTGGGAGCCGGGGCCTGGGACGGCGCCGCCGGTCCGATGCCCGCCGCACAGGCCCCCGACCTCACCTCGCCCAAGGAACTGGGCGCGGCCGCGGCCGCCGCGGCGTACGAGATCGTCCGGCTGGAACCGCTGGCGCAGCAGGTCGCCGACACCTCGGGGACCACGGGTGCGTTCCTCACCAATGTCGCCGAGGCGGTGCACGGAGCGGCCCGGACGGCCGTCGCGTTCTCGGTGGCCGACACCTGTCCGCCCGGCTTCCCGGCCGGGCCGCCCGACGCCCGCCTGGTACGGCGCGCGGCCGGCGCCTGGCTGGCGGGTCGTACGGCCGGCGAACCGCTCGACGATCCGGTGCTGCTGCGCCATCTGGTGTGGAACGCCGTCGCGACCGGTCTGCCGTTGCAGATCCGCGGCCCCGCGGGCGCCGACCCGCTGCGGCTCACCGGCTTTCTGCGCGCCACCGCGGGTCTCGGCACCGACGTGGTGCTCTTACGGGGATTCCCGAACCACCGGCCGGTCGCCCGGCTGGCGGCCGCGTTCGCGCACGTCTACACGGACATCGGCTCCGCGCCGGCGGCCCCGGCGCTGGCCGGGACGCTGGAACTGGCGCCCTTCGGCAAGGTGCTCTTCTCGACCGGGGCGTACGCGCTGCCCGAGCTGTACGTGACCGGGGTCCGGTTCTTCCGCGAGGCGCTGGAGCGGCTGCTCACCGACCGGGTGGCCGACGGTGCCTGGACGCCGTCCGACGCGCGGCGCGTCGCGGGCATGATCGTCGCGGGGAACGCGCGGCGGGTCTACGGACTGGAGCGGCACGCGGACCGCGCCGGGTCAGGCCGTGGACGCGAGCGCTGAGCCGGACTGCGCCGGGCCCGGGATGCCGGGCTGCGCCGACGGGCGCTCGCGCATCGACAGCGCGACCCGCAGCACCCCGATCCAGATCAGTGCCGAGCCGAGCATGTGCAGCCCGACCAGCACCTCCGGCAGGTGCGTGAAGTACTGCACATAGCCGATGACGCCCTGCGCCAGCAGGACGAGGAACAGGTCCCGGGTACGGGCCTTCGGCCCGGCCGGCGCGTCCACGGCGCGCAGCACGAACCACAGCGCGAGCGTGAGGGCCACCACGACCCAGGCGAGGTCGGCGTGCAGCTGCGCGACGGTCTTCCAGTCGATGGGGATGCGGTGCACCTCGGTGGAGTCGCCCGCGTGCGGCCCGGCGCCGGTCACGACGGTGCCCACCGCGATCAGCAGCGCGCAGCCGACGGTCAGCACCCAGGCCAGCTGCTGCACCGGCCGGCCCACCAGCGGGCGCGCCGCCCCGTCGCCCTCGCGGGCCCGCTGCCAGGTCACCACGGCGACCGTGATCAGCGCGCTGGAGAGCAGGAAGTGCCCCGAGACGACATAAGGGTTGAGGCCGGTCAGCACCGTGATGCCGCCGAGTACCGCGTTGCCCATGACCACCCAGAACTGGGCCCAGCCGAGCCGGGTCAGGCTGCGCCGCCACGGCTTCTGCGAGCGCACCGCGATGATCGCCCAGCCGACCGCCGCGCACAGCACGTACGTCAGCATCCGGTTGGTGAACTCGATGGCGCCGTGGAAGCCCATCTCGCTGGTGGCCGTCAGGCTCTGGTCGGTGCACTTGGGCCAGGTCGGGCAGCCGAGCCCCGAGCTGGTCAGCCGCACCGCGCCGCCGGTCACCACGATGACCACGGCCATCGCGAGGGCGGCCGCGCAGGCCCGCTGGACCGTCACCGGGGACGGGGTCCAGCGGCGGGCGATGCGGGCGAGCGGATTACGGGCGACTTCGGGCAACTTCGGCACGCGCCCATCGTAAGCGGCAGCTTGTGCAACTTTTCACGAGGGGGTCAGGAGGCGCCCGGCACACTTAACATCGAGCGGAGAAACCGCGACTGGGGGAAATATGACAACCGACAAGAGCGGTTCGGTCAACCGGCGGAGAATGCTCTACGGGGGCGCCGCGGTGGTCGCGGGGGCGGGCATCGCGGGATACGCGAGCGGGGAGTGGAACGCGCCCGCGGCGGCGTCGGGGAACGCCGACCGTCCCGGTGTGGCGGACGTCATGGCGGACTTCGGGGCCAAGGGCGACGGAAAGACGGACGACAGCGCGGCCTTCGCCGCCGCGTACGCGTACGCCGAGTCGCGGATCTCGGGCGGTGTGGGGCACACCGTGATCGACGTGCCGCCGGGGGTGTACCTGGTCACGAAGCCGGGCGCGCTGCTCGCCGGCGACAAGGCGGACAAGCGCGCGAGCGGCCTGCGGTTCCGGGGCGCCGGGATGCGGATCAGCGAGATCGTCTTCGCGCCGAAGTCGGCCAAGGACGCCTACCTGTGCCGCAACAACAACATGTGGAGCAACATCTCGTTCGAGGGGCTGCGCTTCACCTCGGGCACGCCCGGCGCCTCGTTCTTCTCCTCGTACTCCACCGGCTGGGCCCAGAACTACCGCTTCTCCGAGTGCGAGTGGATGGGGGAGTGGGAGTACGGCCTCGCCCTGGACGGCAGCAACAACAACTCGGAGATGCGCTGGGAGGCCTGCCGGGTGGGCGGCGCCTACCGCAAGGCGTTCCTGTACTCCGGGCTCTCCAAGCGGTCGGAGAAGCGCGAGCAGCAGGACCAGTTCCTCAACTACTGGTTCACCGACATGACGGTCACCTACGACTGGGGCAACTTCCTGGAGTTCCCCTACGGGGGCTCGATCACCTGCCGCAGCGGCAGCTACATCATCACCGGCCGCCGCCCCACGCCCCATCCGGAGTACGGGTTCGAGAGCGCCTTCTTCCGTTTCCCGCGCGCCTCGCACTTCGACTCCGTGCAGCGCTTCCACGCCGAGGACATCCGCTTCGAGATACGCGACCCCGCGGTCGTGGTCATCGACTGCGAGTGGAACAGCGGCACGGTCCACTTCAACGACTGCGACGACACGTCCCAGTCGTACAAGCAGTACTCGGACGGCCTCACCGCGCACCGCTACAACATCGGCGCGAGCGGCCCGCTGGTGCGGTACGACATGTGCCAGCTCTCCGGGGCCCACCAGTACCGGCCCACGGCCGGTGCGCAGCTGCCGACCAGCGTCCGCTACGACATGTGCCGGATCGTGGACCACGCCGCGGACGCGTTCGTCGCCGCGGGCTCGCACGACAAGAAGTTCGCCCGCTTCGTCGACTGCATCATGCCGGGCTGAGGAGCCCTTCCGGCGGGCCCGTCACTCCCACTTGAAGAAGCGCGCCGCCGCGCCGAGCCCCACGACCGCCCACACCAGCAGGATCGCGAGATTGCCCCAGGGCATGCCCGCGCCGTCCCGCAGCACGTCGCGCAGGCCGTCGGACAGGGCGGAGACCGGCAGCAGCCGCAGCACGTCCTGCGCCGCGCCCGGGAACCTGTCCAGCGGCACGATGATCCCGCCGCCGACCAGCAGCAGCAGGAAGACGAGGTTCGCGGCGGCGAGCGTCGCCTCCGCCTTGAGGGTGCCGGCCATCAGCAGGCCGAGCCCGGAGAAGGCGGCGGTGCCCAGCACGAGCAACAGCACCACGAAGAGCGGGTTTCCGTGCGGCGACCAGCCCAGCGCGAACGCGATCGCCGTCAGCAGCACGATCTGCAGCACCTCGGTGACCAGCACCGAGCCGGTCTTCGCGGCCATCAGCGCCCAGCGCGGCAGCGGCGAGGCGCCGAGCCGCTTCAGCACGCCGTAACGCCGCTCGAAGCCGGTCGCGATGGCCTGGCCGGTGAACGCGGTGGACATCACGGCGAGCGCCAGGACGCCGGGAGCCAGGAAGTCGACGGCCTTGCCGGAACCTGTGTCGACGATCGGGACGGCGCTGAACAGGACGAGCAGCAGTGCCGGGATCACGACGGTCAGCAGCAGCTGCTCACCGTTGCGCAGCAGCATCTTCGTCTCGAACGCCGTCTGCGCGCCGATCATGCGGGACAGCGGCGCCGCGCCCGGGTCGGGAACGAATGTTCCGCCGGCCCCGGATGCGGTGTCCGCCGCCGTGTTCTCTGCCGTCGTCACGCGCGCAGCTCCTTGCCGGTCAGGTCCAGGAAAACGTCCTCAAGGGTGCGGCGCTCGACCGCCAGCCGGTCCGGCATGACGCCGTGCTGCGCGCACCAGGAGGTGACGGTGGCGAGCAGCTGGGGATCGACGGCGCCCTCGATCCGGTAGCTGCCCTGCGTCAGCTCGGCCGCCGCGGTGCCGTCCGGCAGCGCCTTGAGCAGCGAGACGAGGTCGAGGCCGGGGCGGCCGGTGAAGCGCAGGGTGTTCTCGGCGCCGCCCCGGCACAGCTCCTCGGGGGTGCCGTGGGCGATGGACCGGCCGTGGTCGATGATCACGACCTGGTCGGCGAGCTGTTCCGCCTCGTCCATGAAGTGGGTGGTGAGGACGACGGTGACCCCGTCGGCGCGCAGCTCCCGTACGAGATCCCAGGTGGCGCGGCGGGCCTGCGGGTCGAGCCCGGCGGTGGGCTCGTCGAGGAAGACCAGTTCCGGCCGGCCGACGACGGCCATGGCGAGCGCGAGCCGCTGCTGCTGGCCGCCGGACAGCCGGCGGTACGGGGTGCGGCCGCAGGACTCCAGGCCGAGCCGCTCGATGAGCAGCGCGGGATCCACCGGGCGGGCGTGCAGCGCGGCGGTGTGCCGCAGCATCTCCTCGGCGCGCGCCCCCGGGTACACGCCCCCGGACTGCAGCATCACTCCGATGCGCGGCCGCAGGGCGGCGCCCTCGGTGGCCGGGTCGAGGCCCAGCACCCGGACGCTCCCGGCGTCGGCGCGCCGGTAGCCCTCACAGGTTTCGACGGTGGTGGTCTTGCCCGCGCCGTTCGGCCCGAGCACGGCGGTCACCGAACCGGCCGCCACCGTCAGGTCCAGACCGTCCACCGCGGACTTGTCGCCGTACCGCTTGACCAGGCCGGCGATCTCGACCGCCGGTGACTGACTGGTGCTGCCGCTTCGCATGCCTGTGAGTCTAAGGAGCGCCGGTCGGTGCCCTGAACCCGCCCGGGGCGGGACGCCCGGCGGCCGGACGGAATGCGCGGGGAAAAGATCTTGATTCAGTAATTCCGCAGGTCAACTTAGGTTTGCCTAAGTGACGAACTCCACCGGGAGTGGAATCCGGCATGGGTTGCCGGGGCCCGATGAATTACGCAACAATGAAGTTGTGAAAAACGTCGGCGCGGCCCAGGAGGAGCAGACGACCGGGGAGCGGAGTACCCGCAACCGGGTCGCCCGGTCGATCCTGGACCACGGTCCTTCGACCACCGCCGACCTGGCGGAGCGGCTGGGCCTCACCCAGGCCGCCGTCCGCCGCCACCTGGACCATCTCGTCGCGGAGAACATCGTCGAGCCGCGTGAGCAGCGGGTCTACGGGGCACGCACCCGAGGACGCCCCGCCAAGGTCTTCTCGCTCACCGACTGCGGGCGCGACGCCTTCGACCAGGCCTACGACCAGATCGCGGCCGACGCGCTGCGCTGGATCGCGCAGTCCGCCGGCGGCGGGGAGACGGGCGATGCCGCGGTCACCGCGTTCGCCCGGGCCCGGGTCGCCAAGCAGGCGGACCGCTACCGTGCCGCCGTCGAGGCGGCGGACCCCGCCCAGCGCACCCAGGCGCTCGCCAAGGCCTTGAGTGAGGACGGGTACGCTGCTACCACCCGCAGTGCGTCGGCCGTCTCCGGCGCGCGGGAGCCCGCCGGCGAGCAGCTGTGCCAGCACCACTGCCCGGTGGCGCACATCGCCGAGGAGTTCCCGCAGCTGTGCGAGGCGGAGGCCGAGGTCTTCTCCCACGTGCTGGGAACCCACGTCCAGCGGCTGGCCACCATCGCCCACGGCGACGGCGTCTGCACGACGTACATCCCGCAGCACCCGCAACACCAGCAAAAACAGCAGGCCGGTACCGCAGTGAATACCAATACCGCAGTGAATAACGCATCCGCCAGTACGGCCGGGAGGAACCCCGCATGACTGCTCCCACGGAGACCACGCACCCGGAACTCGATGGGCTGGGCACGTACGAGTTCGGCTGGTCCGACTCGGACGCCGCCGGTACCAACGCCCGGCGTGGAATCAACGAGGATGTCGTGCGCGACATCTCCGCGAAGAAATCCGAGCCGGAGTGGATGCTGAAGCTGCGGCTCAAGGGTCTGAAACTGTTCGGCAAGAAGCCCATGCCGACCTGGGGCTCGGACCTCAGCGGCATCGATTTCGACAACATCAAGTATTTCGTGCGCTCCACCGAGAAGCAGGCCGCTTCCTGGGAGGACCTGCCCGAGGACATCAAGAACACCTATGACCGGCTGGGCATCCCGGAGGCCGAGAAGCAGCGTCTCGTCGCCGGTGTCGCCGCCCAGTACGAGTCCGAGGTCGTCTACCACCAGATCCGTGAGGACCTGGAGGAGCAGGGCGTCATCTTCCTCGACACCGACACGGCGCTGAAGCAGTACCCGGAGATGTTCCAGGAGTACTTCGGCACCGTCATCCCGGTGGGCGACAACAAGTTCGCCTCGCTGAACTCGGCCGTGTGGTCCGGCGGATCGTTCATCTACGTCCCCAAGGGCGTGCATGTCGACATCCCGCTGCAGGCCTACTTCCGTATCAACACGGAGAACATGGGCCAGTTCGAGCGGACGCTGATCATCGTCGACGAGGACGCCTACGTCCACTACGTCGAGGGCTGCACCGCGCCGATCTACTCCTCGGACTCGCTGCACAGCGCCGTGGTCGAGATCATCGTGAAGAAGGGCGGCCGCTGCCGCTACACGACCATCCAGAATTGGTCGAACAACGTCTACAACCTGGTCACCAAGCGCGCGGTCGCCTACGAGGGCGCCACGATGGAGTGGGTCGACGGCAACATCGGCTCCAAGGTGACCATGAAGTACCCGGCCGTCTACCTGATGGGCGAGCACGCCAAGGGCGAGACCCTGTCCATCGCCTTCGCGGGCGAGGGCCAGCACCAGGACGCCGGCGCGAAGATGGTGCACATGGCGCCGAACACGTCGTCCAACATCGTCTCCAAGTCCGTGGCGCGTGGCGGCGGCCGTACCTCCTACCGCGGTCTCATCGAGATCGGCGAGGGCGCGGCCGGAGCCAAGTCCAACGTGCTCTGTGACGCCCTGCTCGTCGACACGATCTCCCGCTCGGACACGTACCCGTACGTGGACGTCCGTGAGGACGATGTCTCCATGGGCCACGAGGCGACCGTCTCCAAGGTCTCCGACGACCAGCTCTTCTACCTGATGAGCCGCGGTATGACGGAGTTCGAGGCGATGGCGATGATCGTGCGCGGCTTCGTTGAGCCGATCGCGCGTGAGCTGCCGATGGAGTACGCGCTGGAGCTGAACCGCCTGATCGAGCTGCAGATGGAAGGCTCCGTCGGCTAGTACGACGTCACCGTACGGGTGCGCGAGCGCACCCGTACGGTCCGACGGCCTGTCCACCAGCGACGCGACGACGTTCATCCAGAAAGAGAGCAGTACGACAAGCCATGGCTGACAACATCCCTGCCGGCAGCACCACCGAAGGTGCCATCACGGTGGGTCACCCCGCCGATGCCCGGGTCAGCGCCGCGCCGTCCTACGACGTGGCCGACTTCCCGGTGCCGCACGGTCGCGAGGAGGAGTGGCGTTTCACTCCCCTGGAGCGGCTGCGCGGCCTGCACGACGGCACCGCGAAGGCGAACGGCGGCCTCCGGGTCGACGTGACCGCCCCCGAGGGCGTCACCGTCGAGACGGTGGACCGCACCGACGCCCGCGTCGGCAAGGCCGGCAAGCCCGCGGACCGGGTCGTGGCCCAGGCGTTCAGCTCCTTCGAGAAGGCCTCGGTCGTCTCGATCCCCAAGGACCTCGTGCTCACCGAGCCGGTCCGGATCGCTGTGCACGGCGAGGGCGGCACCGCCTACGGCCACCAGGTCATCGAGATCGGTGCCTTCGCCGAGGCGGTCGTGGTCATCGACCACACCGGTGACGCCACGCTCGCCGCCAACGTCGAGTACCTGATCGGCGACGGCGCCAAGCTCACCGTCGTCTCGGTCCAGGACTGGGACGACAGTGCGGTGCATGTCGCCCAGCACACCGCGCTGGTCGGCCGCGACGCCCGCTTCAAGTCCGTGATCGTCACCTTCGGCGGCGACCTGGTCCGGCTGCACCCGCGGGTCATCTACGGTGCCCCGGGCGGCGACGCCGAACTGTTCGGCCTGTACTTCACCGACGAGGGCCAGCACCAGGAGCACCGGCTCTTCATCGACCACGACACGCCGCACTGCCGCAGCAACGTCACGTACAAGGGCGCGCTGCAGGGCAAGGACGCGCACGCGATCTGGATCGGCGACGTCCTCATCCGCGCCGCCGCCGAGGGCACCGACACCTACGAGCTCAACCGCAACCTGATCCTCACGGACGGCGCGCGGGTCGACTCGGTCCCGAACCTGGAGATCGAGACCGGCGAGATCGCCGGTGCCGGCCACGCCTCGGCGACCGGCCGCTTCGACGACGAGCAGCTCTTCTACCTCATGTCCCGCGGCATCCCGACCATCGAGGCCCGCCGGCTGGTCGTGCGCGGCTTCTTCGGCGAGCTCGTCCAGCAGATCGGTCTGCCCGACCTCGAAGAGCGCCTGATGGCGAAGATCGACGCGGAGCTGGAGGCGTCCGTCTGATGGCCACGGCCCAGGATGCCCAAGGTTTCGTCATCGCCTGCTCGCTGAGCGAGCTGGAGGACGACACGCCCAAGCGCGTCGAGATCGGCAGTACGCCGGTGTCCGTGGTGCGCACCGAGGGCGAGGTGTTCGCGATCAACGACATCTGCTCGCACGCGAACGTCTCCCTCTCGGAGGGCGAGGTCGAGGACTGCCAGATCGAGTGCTGGCTGCACGGCTCCAGCTTCGACCTGCGTACCGGCAAGCCGTCCGGGCTGCCCGCGACGCGACCCGTACCCGTATACCCCGTAAAGATCATCGGCGACGACGTGCTCGTCTCCGTCACCCAGGAGTCCTGAGGCACCCATGGCAACGCTTGAGATCCACGACCTGCACGTCTCCGTCGAGGCCGAGAACGGCCCCCGCGAGATCCTCCGCGGCGTCGACCTGACCGTGAAGCAGGGCGAGACGCACGCCATCATGGGCCCCAACGGCTCCGGCAAGTCCACCCTGGCCTACTCGGTGGCCGGCCACCCGAAGTACACGATCACCAGTGGCACCGTCACGCTCGACGGCGAGGACATCCTCGCGATGACCGTCGACGAGCGCGCCCGCGCCGGCCTGTTCCTCGCCATGCAGTACCCGGTCGAGGTCCCCGGAGTCTCGGTCTCCAACTTCCTGCGCACCTCGGCCACCGCGATCCGCGGCGAAGCTCCCAAGCTCCGCACCTGGGTCAAGGAGGTCAAGTCCGCGATGGAGCAGCTCCAGATGGACCCGGCCTTCGCCGAGCGCAACGTCAACGAGGGCTTCTCCGGCGGTGAGAAGAAGCGCCACGAGATCCTCCAGCTGGAGCTTCTCAAGCCGAAGATCGCGATCCTGGACGAGACGGACTCCGGTCTGGACGTCGACGCGCTGCGCCAGGTCTCCGAGGGCGTCAACCGCGTCCGCGAGACCGGTGAGGTCGGCACGCTGCTGATCACCCACTACACCCGCATCCTGCGCTACATCAAGCCCGACTTCGTTCACGTCTTCTCGAACGGCCGCATCGCCGAGTCCGGCGGCGCCGAGCTGGCCGACAAGCTGGAGAACGAGGGCTACGAGGCATACAGCACGAAGGGCGGCGCTTCCGCGTGACACCACTGCATGGCCTCCTCGACACCGAGGCGATCCGCAAGGACTTCCCGATCCTGGACCGCATGGTCCACGACGGCAAGAAGATCGTGTACCTGGACAACGCTGCGACCTCGCAGAAGCCGCGCCAGGTGCTCGACGCGCTGAACGCGTACTACGAGCAGCACAACGCCAACGTCCACCGTGGCGTGCATGTGCTCGCCGAGGAGGCCACGGCGCTCTACGAGGGCGCGCGCGACAAGGTCGCCGCGTTCATCAACGCGCCGAGCCGTGACGAGGTGATCTTCACCAAGAACGCCTCGGAGTCACTCAACCTCGTCGCGAACATGCTGGGGTGGGCCGACGAGCCCTACCGGGTGGACCGCGAGACCGAGATAGTGATCACGGAGATGGAGCACCACTCCAACATCGTTCCGTGGCAGCTGCTCTCGCAGCGCACCGGTGCGAAGCTGAAGTGGTTCGGGCTGACCGACGACGGCCGGCTCGACCTCTCCGACATCGACCAGGTGATCACCGAGAAGACGAAGATCGTCTCGTTCACCCTGGTCTCCAACATCATGGGCACCATCAACCCGGTCGACGCGATCGTCCGGCGTGCCCAGGACGTCGGCGCACTGGTCCTCATCGACGCCTCGCAGGCCGCGCCGCACATGCCGCTCGACGTGCAGGCGCTCGGCGCCGACTTCGTGGCCTTCACCGGCCACAAGATGTGCGGCCCGACCGGCATCGGCGTGCTGTGGGGCCGCCAGGAGCTGCTCGAGGACCTGCCGCCGTTCCTCGGCGGCGGCGAGATGATCGAAACCGTCTCGATGCACTCCTCGACGTACGCCCCGGCGCCGCACAAGTTCGAGGCCGGCACCCCGCCGATCGCGCAGGCGGTCGGGCTGGGCGCGGCCGTGGACTATCTGACCGCGATCGGTATGGACAAGATCGAGGCCCATGAGCACGCCATCACCGAATACGCGGTGAAGCGCCTGCTGGAGGTCCCGGACCTGCGGATCATCGGCCCGACGACGGCCGAGGACCGGGGCGCCGCGATCTCGTTCGTGCTGGGTGACATCCACCCGCACGATGTGGGCCAGGTACTGGACGAACAGGGCATCGCGGTCCGCGTCGGACACCACTGCGCGCGCCCGGTCTGCCTGCGCTACGGAATTCCCGCGACCACGCGGGCGTCGTTCTATCTGTACTCCACCCCCGCGGAGGTAGACGCCCTCGTCGAGGGACTGGAGCACGTACGGAACTTCTTCGGGTGAGGGCTGACTGGTGAAGCTGGATTCGATGTACCAGGAAGTGATCCTGGACCACTACAAGCACCCGCACGGGCGTGGCCTGCGCGACGGTGACGCCGAGGTGCACCACGTCAATCCGACGTGCGGCGACGAGATCACGCTGCGGGTCAAGCTCGACGGCTCGAAGATCGTGGACGTCTCCTACGAGGGCCAGGGCTGCTCGATCAGCCAGGCCAGCGCCTCGGTGATGAACGAGCTGGTGGTCGGGCGCGAGCTGGACGAGGCGATGAAGGTCCAGGAGGTCTTCCTGGAGCTGATGCAGTCCAAGGGCAAGCTGGAGCCGGACGACGCGATGGAAGAGGTGCTGGAGGACGCTGTCGCGTTCGCCGGTGTCTCCAAGTACCCGGCGCGCGTGAAGTGCGCCCTGCTGAGCTGGATGGCGTGGAAGGACGCGACCGCACAGGCGCTGTCCGAAAGGGAGTCCGCATGACCGACAACGCAGAAGTGGCCGAGGTCGAGGCCGAGGCCGTGTCCGCAGTCACCACCAAGCCGGCTTCCGAGGAGGAGGTCCGCGAGGCGCTGTACGACGTCGTCGACCCCGAGCTGGGCATCGACGTCGTCAACCTGGGCCTGATCTACGGCATCCACGTCGACGACTCGAACGTCGCGACGCTGGACATGACGCTCACCTCGGCGGCCTGCCCGCTGACCGACGTCATCGAGGACCAGGCGCGTTCGGCGACCGACGGACTGGTCGCCGACCTCAAGATCAACTGGGTCTGGATGCCGCCGTGGGGCCCGGACAAGATCAGCGACGACGGTCGCGAGCAGCTGCGCGCGCTCGGCTTCAACATCGGCTGAGCACGCACCGCACCACCGGTACCACCGGACGGCCCGCACGCCTCGCGCGTGCGGGCCGTCCGCCGTTGTTCGCCGGATGTATGCCCTGCGGGGGTCCCTCGTTGTCGGCCGTGCCCGAGGGTTTGCCACGACATCAGCGACGTCGAAGGGCACTCCTCGTGCAGCCTTACGTTTCCCCGTCCGTCCGCAGGGCCGGTCTGGCCGCGGGTGCGGCTCTCGCCCTGGGCGCCATGGGCCTCGCCGCTCCCGCCCCCGCGCACGCCGCGAGCTACGGCACGCCGGTCATCACGCTGTCCGCCGCGTACCTGTCGGGTGCCGTCGGTGCGACCGGCGACCCGGTGGTCACCGCGACGGTCTCGCAGAGCGGCGCCGACGCCTCGGCGCTCACGGTGGCCGCCTCGGCCAGCTCGAAGTCCGCCGTCGCGGGCACGGGCGACGTCACGGTGACGGGGACCGGCGGGGCCCGCCGGGTCGCGGTGGCCGCGCACGGCTCCGGCTACACCGATCTGACGCTGAAGGTCACCGGTCTCGGCGGCAAGACCGCGACCAAGACGCTGCACTACGCGGCCTCGCCGGCGGTCCAGTTCGCGGCGGACACCCGCTACTTCACCGGTTCGAGTGACGCCTCGGCCGCGGTGGACGTCGGCGGCGGCTACGCCGTCGTGGCCGACGACGAGTCCAACACGCTGCGGCTGTACGACCGCGCCGCATCCGGGGCGCCGGTGCACACCTGGGACTTCAGCTCCTCGCTCGGCGTCTCCAAGGAGATCGACATCGAGGCGGCGGCCCGGGTCGGCAACACGATCTACTGGACCGGCTCGCTGGGCAACAACAAGGACGGCGAGATCAAGCCCGACCGCGCCACGCTGTTCACCACGACGGTGACCGGCTCGGGCGCGAGCACCCAGCTCGCGCTGGGCGGCAAGTACAAGGACCTGCGCGCCGACCTGATCGCCTGGGACAAGGCCAACGGCGACCACTACGGCTTCGCGGCCGGCGCCGCCTCGGGCGAAGTGCCCAAGCAGATCGACGGGTTCAACGTCGAGGGCCTGGAGTTCGCGCCCGGCAGCACCACCACCGCGTACATCGGCTTCCGCGCCCCGCTGGCCCCGCACGTGCCGGGCGGCAAGGCGCTGATCGTGCCGGTCACCAACATCGACAAGGTGATCACCGGCACCAAGGCCGTCTTCGGCGCCCCGATCGAGCTCGACCTGGGCGGCCTCAGCATCCGCGACATCCGCAAGAACGCCGCCGACCAGTATCTGATCGTGGCCGGCTCCTGGGCCGCCGACGACAACAGCGACCCGTACGCGCTGTACTCGTGGGACGGCGTCCCGGGCCACGCCCCGGTCCAGCGGGTCCAGTTGCCGACCACCGACGCGGGCGGCTGGGAGGCCGTCGTGGACGTCCCGGACCTGACCGTGCCGGGCGCCCGCGCGCAGCTCGTCACCGACGACGGTTCGGCCGACCTGTACGGCGACGGCACCGACGCGAAGGACCTCACGCACGCGGAGTGGAAGAAGTCCCGCGCGACCTGGTTCACGGTGAGCTGACCCGGCCGCCGGTTCCGACTCATGTGTACGGGCGTACGCATCGTTGCGTACGCTGGTACACATGGGGTACATCATGCTGGGCGGCGCCATCATCGCCGAGATACTCGGAACCACCGCGATGAAGTACAGCGACGGCTTCAGCAGGCTGTGGCCGTCGGCGATCACGGTCACCGGCTACGTCATCGCCTTCGCGCTGCTCGCGCAGACGTTGAAGACGGTCGAGGTCGGGACCGCGTACGCGATCTGGGCGGGCGTCGGCACCGCGATGATCGCGGCGATCGGGATGGTCTTCCTGGGGGAGGCGGCGAACGCCGCGAAGGTCCTCGGGGTGCTGCTGGTGATCGCGGGCGTCATCGTGCTCAACCTCGGCGGGTCGCACTGATGGCCCGCCGCTACGACCCCGACCGGCGCCGCCGCATCATCGACGCCGCGATCCGGGTGGTCGGCGAACGCGGCATCGCCGGGCTCAGCCACCGCTCGGTCGCCGCCGAGGCGGACGTCCCCCTCGGCTCGACCACGTACCACTTCGCGACCCTCGACGACCTGCTCGTCGCCGCCCTCCGCCAGGCCAACGAGGGCTTCGCCCAGTCCATCAAGGACAGCCCGCTCTTCGCGGATCCGAGTTCCGGGCCGGGGGCCGGGCCGGGCTCAGAGCCGGGCCCAGGGCCGGTAGCCGGGCCGGGGGACGGGCTGGAATCCCGGGTCGAACCGGCCACGCCGGCCGCTGTCGCGGACGAGCTGTCCCGGCTGCTGGAGGTGTGGCTCTCGGGCGACCGGACCCTGATCGAGCTGGACTACGACCTCTACCTCGCGGCCCTGCGCCGCGAGGCGGTCCGCCCCATCGCGGCGGAATGGGTCGACCAGGCCACCACCCTCCTCGCCACCCACACCGACCCGGCCACCGCCCGCGCCCTGATCGCCCTCATCGACGGCATCTGCCTCCAGGTCCTCCTGACCGGAGGCACCTACGACCGCGCCTACGCCCGCGAAATGTTCGGCCGCCTGCTCGGCTGACGCTCCGGTCGGTGCGGTGTCAGGGCCGGCTGTGGGTGCGGACGGTGGTCAGGGCGGTGTCGATGCTCTGGGTGATGTCGGTGATCGGGTAGATCACCTCGCGGATGACGCGGTCGGCGTCGATGACCAGGGTGAGGCGTTTGAGGCGGGTGGTGCCGCCGGCGCGGAAGGTGGGGAGGCGGAGGGCGGCGGTGAGGGTGAGGTCCGCGTCCGAGAGGAGCGGGAAGCGCAGGCGCTCCTTGGCGGCGAAGGCGCGCTGCTCGTCCGGGCGCTGGCCGCTGACGCCGTGCACCGCGGCCCCCGCCGCGGTGAAATCGGCGAGGCGGTCGCGGTAGGTGCACGATTCGAGGGTGCAGCCCGTCGCGCCCGGGATGCCGGCCCACCCCGGAGGGTAGGACTCGGGGCGGGCGTACGCGCCGGGAAAGCAGTACAGGACGGTGAACGCGGCGTCCGCGACCGGGTCGTGGGCCATGCCGTCCGCCCCGGGAAGGGTCAGTCGCGGCACCCGGGTGCCGATCAGGTCGTGGACGCGTCCGGCCTCGCGGGAGCCCTCGGCCGCGGTGGCGGTGGTGACGGGGGGCTCTCCGTCCCCGAGGATCCAGGCGTCGCCCCAGTCCTGGAGGGCGACCAGCACGGGCAGCAGCGCCCGGCCGCGCGGCGTCAGCCGGTACTCGTGGCGGACCGGCCGTTCCTGATAGGGCTCGCGGGCCAGCACCCCGGCGTCGACCAGCAGTTTCAGCCGTTCGGCGAGCACCTTGCGGGACATGCCGAGTTCGCGCTGCAGCTCGTCGAAGCGGTGCACGCCGCGGGCGCAGTCCCGGACGATCAGCAGCGTCCACCAGTCGCCGACCACGTCCAGAGCCTGGGCGATGGCACAGTTCGCGTCCCCGAGGTCGGTTCGCCGGGCCATGCGACACCCCCTGTCCTCCGGTCCGTTCCGGATACGCCGTTGACCGTGGCGTCCCATCCTGCCATGGTCAGTTCCCATAAGGAACTCATTCGGGTGGGGAGACGGCATGGCGAGCGGGGCGCGGGGCGGCGGCGGGATACGGGGCGGCGCGATACGGGACGTACCGAAGGTCGTGTGGCTGCTGGCCGCGGGGACGTTCGTCAACATGCTCGTCAGCTTCACCTTCGTGTACCTCTTCGTGTACCTGACCGGTCAGCGCGGGCTCGGCGTGCCGCAGGCCGGGCTCATCGCGGGCGCGGGCGGTATCGGTCTGGTCGCAGGCAACTTCACCGGCGGCTGGTTCGGGGACCACTACGGCCACCGCCGCACCATGCTCGCCGGAGCGTTCGTCTCCGGCCTCGGACTCGTCGCGCTGCCCGTCCTGCCGACGCCCGCCCTGATCCTGGTGCTGCCGCTGTGCCAGTACGCGAGCGGCACCGTCCGCGCCGCGAACGCCGCGCTCGTCGCGGTCTCCGTACCCGAGGGGGCGCGGCGGCAGGGCTTCGCCGTCCACCGTTTCGCGGCCAACGCCGGCTTCACCGTGGGTCCGCCGCTCGGCGCGCTGCTCGCCGCGCACTTCTCGTACGGCTGGCTCTTCGTGGCCGACGGCCTCGGCACCCTGGCCTTCGCCGGCTACGCGGCCCGCGTCCTGCCGGCGCACGTCGCACGCCGCCACCGGGCCTCCGTGCCGGCGGACGCCCCCGGGCTGTGGACGGCGCTGCGCGCCCGTCCCGCCGTCCTCGTCCTGCTCGCCGCGATCGTCGTCGTCGACACCGTCTACCGGCAGCAGTACTCGACCCTGCCGGTCTTCCTCGCCGACCACGGCATCGGCACCGGCGTCTACGGCTGGCTGCTCGCCCTCAACGGCGGTCTGATCCTCTGCCTGGAACTGCCGGCCGCCGTCGGGCTGCGCAAGCGCGCGCCCCTGAAGATCATCGGCGCCGGGCTGGTCCTCGTCGGAGCCGGCTTCGGCGGCCTCGCCGCCGGCGCGTACATCGCGACCGCCGTGCTCATGATGCTGCTGGTCACCGGCGGCGAGATCCTCTACAAGACCCCCGCCTCGGCCTATGTCGCCGACAGCTCGCCCGCGCACCTCCAGGGCCGCTTCCAGAGCCTGTACGCCGGCGCCTCGATCAGCGGCGCCGTCCTGGGCCCGCCGCTCGGCGGCGCGCTGTACTCGGCGGCGCCGGGGCTGCTCTGGCCGGTGTGCGGCGCGCTCGCCGCGCTGGCCGGGGCGGCGGTGCTGACGGCGGGGGCGCGGGAGCGGCGGTCCATGGACAAGGCACTCGTGTCGTCGCCGTCCCCTTCGCCGTCCTCGTCACCGTCCTCGTCACCGTCCCCGTCGCCGGTCCCGAGCGAGATCCAGACCTGACCGCCTTCCTCCCGGCACCCTCGGCCACGACGCCTCCGGCGGAAACCCGGTTCCGCATGCCGGGCCGGTTGGGCATCGGGCGTGACCAGCGGCTAGCGTGCGAGGCATGACTGACACGACCGCTTCGACCGTTAACCGCTCCACCGGCGCCGTTGCCGCCGGCCTTGCCACCATCGCCGATGACGGCACGGTCCTGGACACCTGGTACCCCGCCCCCGAGCTCGTCGCCGACCCCGGTCCGGCCGGCACCGAGCGGCTGACCGCCGAGCGCGCCGCCGAGCTGCTGGGCGCCGCCGCGCCGAAGGCGCTCGGGCCGGACCCGCGCCGCGGGGTGGAGGTCGTCGCCGTACGTACCGTCATCGCCTCGACCGACGACAAGCCGCTCGACGCGCACGACGCCTACCTGCGCCTGCACCTGCTCAGCCACCGTCTGGTGCGCCCCAACGGGCAGAACCTGGAAGGCCTGTTCGGGCTGCTCGCCAATGTCGCCTGGACCTCCATCGGCCCGGTACCGATCGCCGGGATCGAGGCCGCGCGCCTCGCCGCCCGCGGTGAGGGCCTGCACCTCTCCGTCTACGGCGTCGACAAGTTCCCGCGTATGACGGACTACGTCACCCCCGCCGGCGTCCGTATCGCCGACGCCGACCGTGTCCGCCTCGGCGCCCACCTCGCCGCGGGCACCACCGTCATGCACGAGGGCTTCTGCAACTTCAACGCCGGAACGCTCGGCACCTCCATGGTCGAGGGCCGGATCTCGCAGGGCGTCGTCATCGGCAACGGTTCCGACATCGGCGGCGGCGCGTCGATCATGGGCACCCTCTCCGGCGGCGGCAAGGAGGTCGTCTCCATCGGCGAGCGCTGCCTGCTCGGCGCCGAGTCCGGCATCGGCATCGCGCTCGGTGACGACTGCATCGTCGAGGCCGGCCTGTACGTCACCGCCGGCACCCGCGTGACGCTCCCGGACGGCCGGATCGTCAAGGCCCTGGAGCTCTCCGGAGCCGACAACATCCTCTTCCGCCGCAACTCCACCACCGGCACGGTCGAGGTCCTGCAGCGCACCGGCTCGTGGGGCGGCCTCAACGAGCTGCTGCACAGCCACAACTGACGCACCGGAACAGCGGACAGCGCGACGGCCGGCCCCTTCACCACCGGGGGCCGGCCGTTCCGCATGCGGTATCAGCGGTAGATGTTGTCGGCGTAGCGGGGGCCGTAGTAGGCCTCCAGGTCCGCCAGCTCCTCGTCCTTGCGTTCCAGGCTCTTCGCGATCCGGGCCCGGGACGGCGCCGCGTCCGGGTTCCAGGCCTCGTGCTTCCAGAGCGCGGAGCGCAGCAGCGACTTCGAGCAGTGGTGGAAGACCTCCTCGATGTCGACGACGAGCGCGAACTGCGGGCGGTGGCCCTTCACGATCATGTCGTCGAAGAACGCGGCGTCACGGACCAGCCGGGCGCGGCCGTTGATGCGGAGCGTGTCGCCGCGTCCCGGGATCAGATAGACCAGGCCGACGTGCGGGTTGGCCAGGATGTTGTGGAAGCCGTCGGCCCTGCGGTTCCCCGACCGCTCCGGGAGGGCGATCGTGGTGTCGTCGAGGACCAGCGTGAACCCGGCGGGGTCGCCCTTGGGGGAGACATCGCAGTTGCCGTCCGCGTCCGAGGTGGCGACCAGGCAGAAGGGCGAGGCGGCCAGCCACGCCTTGTCGTGCTCGTGCAGACTCGGCCGCTCCTTCGTCGCGTCCCGCCGCGACGGCTCCCCGAGCAGCTCCCGCAGTTCCGCCGCCGACGTGATCTCCCGCATCTCCAACGCCCCCTGTGAGTTCCACCGAGGAACCCACACGCTACCGGAGCCCTCCTCGACGAGGAGGGCGCGGGGCGCCCGCCGAAACCGGCGGGCGCCCCGGACCTCACGCTGCTACGGACCTCATGCCGCAACGGAGCTCATACCGCTACCGGCGCATGCCGTTACGGGCGGACGCGGACGACCTGCGGGTCGTGGTCGCTCGCCTGGTCGGCGAACTCGGAGTTGATGTGGACGACGTCGTAGTCGGGCGAGCCGAGGGAGGGGCTGACGAGGATGTGGTCCAGCACCTGCGAGTTGCCCTGGAAGACGTACGAGTAGCGCTCGCTGGGACGCAGCGTCAGGACGAGGTCCTTGAGCGCGCGGCCCTCGGTGAGGCGCAGGCCGGCGGCGGAGAACTCGTAGTCGTTGATGTCGCCGAGGACGACGACCCGGGCGTCCTTCTGGACCGCCTGGATCTGCCGTACGAAGGTGTTGACCTGGACGGACTGCTGCAGGCGCTTCGTCTCGGAGCTGCGCACCACCGGCTGGGTGCGGCTGGTCAGCGGGCTGTCGCCGCCCTTGGAGGCGAAGTGGTTGGCGATGACGATGACGGGCTTGCCGCGGAAGGTGAACTCACCGGCGAGCGGCTTGCGGCTGTCGGCCCAGGCGCTGTCGCCGGGGGCGATCCGGCCGGGGGAGACGCTGAGCGCGGCCTTGCCGTGGATGCTGGAGACCCAGACGGGGGTGGTGGCGTTGCCACCGGGGCGGTCGGTGAAGGAGACCCGCGCCGGGTTGTAGAGGAACGCCTGGCGGATGTTGCCGCCGGGCTCGCCGCCGTCGGTCCCGTTCGTCGGGTCGATGGAGCGCCACTGGTAGCGCGGGCCGCCGGCGGCGACGATCGCGTCGATGAACTTGTTCACCGTTTGGTCGGCGGCGACCGTACCGTCGTTGACGGCGCCGTTGTTGTCCTGGATCTCCTCCAGGGCGACGATGTCGGGTGAGGCGAGGTGCGTGACGACGCCGACGGCGAGCCGGTCGAACTTGGTCTGCGGGTCGGACGGGTCCAGGTTCTCGACGTTGTACGTCGCGACCGCCAGCTCGTCCTTCTTCTGCTTGCGCGTCGTCTCCGGCTGCAGACCGCCGGAGGTGACCGTGCCGATGGTGCGCGCGGTGAGGGTGTAGCCGCCGAACTGGTTGAAGTCCAGCGGGCCCTCGGTGGTGCCGGTGAGCACATCGCCGACGTTCGCGGTCGGGAAGGGCTGCTGGGCGGTCGGGATCAGGGACTGGATCTGCAGCCGGCCGGAGTTCTGGTTCGCGTAGGCGCCGTAGACGGTGCCGCCGCGCGGGGTCGGGTTCTCCTTGGGTCTGACCGTCACCCACAGCTCGGAGTACGGGTCGGTGGCGCCGACCACGCGGGTGTCGGCGACCTGGACGTTCATCCCTTCCAGGGATTCGTACAGGTCCAGTGCGTACGTCGCGGGCCGCAGCGGCAGCGCCTCGATGCTGTTGGCGGCCGCCGCGTCGCCGGTCGGGGCGTACGCGGCGGGGACGGCGGCGCTGTTCAGCACCACCGGGGCGGGCAGCGCGTTGCCGGAGGAGACGACGGTCACCACCGGCTTGGTGATCTCGGTGACGGACTGGTCGCCGATGGTCTTGCCGCCCGGGTAGTACTCGCTGACCGTGCCGGAGACCGTCACCGAGTCACCGACCGCCACCGTGGGGTTGGAGCTGGTGAAGACGAAGACGCCTTCGCTGGTCGCCGGGTCCGCGTCCGGTGTCGGGTCCTGCATCCAGAAGCCCTTGGAGGAGCCGTAGGCGCGGACACCGGTGACGATGCCGGGCACCGCGGTCACGGCCTGGCCGGACAGCGGGGACAGCCGGGTGGCGCCCTGGAGGTCGTGAATGCGCACGCCGTCGGCGGCGGTCGTGTTCGCGGTCGCGGACTGCGGCATGGCCAGCAGTCCGGCCGCGAGCGCGGCGGTGGCTATGGCGCCGATGGAGCGAGGGGTGGTCAACGTGGCCTCCGTGAGGGATACGGGCGAGCGCGTCACTGATGTGCGATCAACGGTCTCCGGTACAAGTTCTACGCGCGTCAATTTCCTTGTACGGCATGTGTGTTGTCAAGAGCCGGACAACGGACGAAAAGGGAACGAACCTTGACCGGAAGGTGAACCGGACGTGCCGCGTGCCGACGCGTCTAGGCTGGGTTCGCGCTGCCCCACCGGCGCGGCGCTGTCACCCCCCACCGCTGTTGAGGAGAACCCCGCCATGGACGCTGACCGCCTCGCCCTGCCGCCGGTGCGGCTGCTTCCCGAGGACGAGCTGGCTCGGCTCGCGCTCGCCGTACCGCTGCTCGAGCGTGCGGTCCGGCTGGCCCGCTGGGCCGGTCCCGACACCCGGGTCGACGTCATGGGCGAGCTGACGGAGGACGACCGGCTGCGCGCGGCGGCCGAACTCGGCCTCACCGCCGACCAGGACGGCCTGGCCGAGACCTCGCAGGCCTGGGGCATCGCCCTCGACACCGGCATGGTCGAGCTGGAGATCGACGAGGCCGCAGGCGAGGCCACGGAGCCCGGCGACCCCGCGGGCACCGCACTGCCCGGCGAGGCGCTCTCGCAACTGACCGCCGGTGAGCCGCAGGACGTCCTGGAGGTCTGGCTCGCCACCGCGGAGGCCGCCCTCGCCGAGGCCGCCTCTCCGGACTTCGAGGGGCTGCGCGCCGCCATCGGCGGCGACCAGGACGACGACGGGGTCCTGGACCTCGACGCGCTGGACTGGGACCCGGAGGAGGAGGCCGAGTTCCTCGACACGGCGCTCGCCAACCTGTACGCGTACAGCGCGATGGAGGAGGCCGGGTACGAGTCCGTGCCGCTGCCCGTCCTGGCGGCCTCGCTCGTCGTCCCCGAGGACATGGACGAGCCGACGGACGCCGTCCTCGAGGAGGTCACCGAGGTCATGATGCGGCTGGACGACCACTTCCGGCTGCTCGCCCCCACCGGCCTGATCGAGTACCGGCCGGTCGACGACGCGCTCATCGAGGAGACCGACGAGGACGGGAGCGCGGGCGACGAGGCCCTGCCGGCCGAACTCGACCCGGAGGAGATCTCCCGCTACGGCCTGGTCCGGCTCACCCCGCTCGGGGTGTTCGGCGTCCGCGCCCGGCTGCTCGACGCGGGCGCCCACGCCCCCGCCACCGGCGACCTCGCCGACCGGACCGCGGCCGTGCTCCTGGACGCGATGACCGACTACCCGGACCAGGCGGCCCGCGCCGAGGCCGAACTGTGGCTCGACGGCCGCAAGCCCGACGAAGCGGCGCGCGAGCTGCTCATCGCGTCCACCGGCGACGACCTGGGCGCGCCCGGCCGCCGGCTGATGTGCCAGCAGACCCTCGGCCTGCTCGGCCCGGACGCCGAACCCGCGCTGCGCGAGGTGCTCGACGACCGCCGGCTCGGCGGGCTGGCCCGGGTGTGGCTCACCGAGCGCGGAGCGCAGGACGTGCCGGCGCCGGACGAGGCGATGGTGTTCTGGCTGACCGTCGACACCCTGGCCGCGCAGCTCGACTCGGACCACGGCCCCGAGCTGCTCGCCGAACTCGTGACCGGCCTCGTCGCCCAGCACGACGGCTTCTTCGACGCGGTGTGGCGCGTCGACCACCCGGCCACGTCGGACGTCCTGGAGGCGATGGGACGGCTGCACCCCGACAAGGCGGTCGCCAAGACCGCCCGCAAGGCCGCGTTCAAGGCCCGCTCCAAGGCGAGTGGCTGAGACGGCAGATGCCGCACGGGCGCCGCACCAGGTGGTGCGGCGCCCGTTGGACCGAGCAGCGCCGTTGTACCGAGGGGCGGAGCGCCGCGGTTCCGCGCGGCGAGGCGCCGTTGCGCCGAGGGGCGGACCGCTGGGCCACCGCGCGGCGAGGCGCCGTTGTCCTGAGGGGCGGGCGCCGCTATACCGGGGGTGGGGCGCCGTCGCGCCTGGTGTCCGCCGGGCCGGAGGAAGCCGGTCCGGTCACGTTGTCGAGCTCATCCGTACGTCGCCCGCCTGTGGCCGGACGCAGTTCACACGGCGTTCTTGTCGGGGCAGGAGCGTAACCGCCGCAGCCCGCGACAGAAGGAGCCCAGAGTGCCGCTCACCCGAAGAGACTTCGTTCAGCGCACGGCGATCACCGGTGCCGGTGTAGCCCTGGCCGGTGCCGTCGACGTACTCGCCACCGCCCCGGGCGCGCTCGCCGCGGACACCCCGGCCACGACCGCCGCCAAGGCGGCGGCCGCCGGGCACCACGCGCCCGAGCTCGGCTACGGCCCGATCGTCGAGGACCCGCAGGGCCTGCTCGGGCTGCCGGCGGGCTTCTCGTACCGGGTCATCACCCGCACCGGCGTCACCACGCTGGAGACCGGTGAGTCCACCCCGTCGAACCACGACGGCACGGCCACCTTCGAGGGCGTGCGCGGTGCGACGCTGCTCGTCAACAACCATGAGCTGCGCGGCAAGCGGGCCGACTGGCCGCACCCGGTGCCGCTCATCGAGGGCCTGGTCTACGACCCGGCGGCGGCCGGCGGCTGCACCGTCGTCGAGGTAGCCAAGCACGGCGACCACGTGGCCGAGTGGGTCGGCATCGCCGGTACCTCCACCAACTGCGCGGGTGGCGCGACTCCCTGGGGCACCTGGCTGACCTGCGAGGAGACCGAGGACAAGGCCGGCTCCAACGGCATGACCAAGGACCACGGCTACGTCTTCGAGGTCGACCCGTACCACCGCAAGGCCAACCTCGACCCGAAGCCGATCAAGGCGCTGGGCCGGTACGCGCACGAGGCGGTCGTCGTCGACCCCAAGCGCGGCCACCTGTACCTCACCGAGGACGCCTCCGGCCCGAACGGGCTGCTCTACCGCTGGACGCCGCCGGCCGGCTTCCACCACGGCCGCGGCCACCTGGACACGCTCGGCGACACCGCTGGCGTGCTGCAGGCGTTCAAGTGCTTCGACTCCGGTGGCAAGTTCGTCGACGACCTGTCGCGGGCGACGAAGACCGGCACGGTCTACGGCGTGGACTGGGTCGACGTCCCGGACCGCGACGCGAAGACCGTCTCGGTGCGCAAGCAGTTCGCGGCCGGTGAGGTCACCCGGGCCCGCAAGCTGGAGGGCATGTGGTGGGGCGACGGCGGCACCTACATCGTCTCGTCCTTCGCCCGTGACGAGAGCCCCGTGCCGCACGACGGCGCGGTCTGGTTCTACGACCCGAAGCGCCGCACACTGACCCTCAAGGTGCTGCTCGGCGTCAACCCCGACCCGGGCGCCGACGGCCCGTTCGACGGCCCGGACAACATCACCGTCTCGCCCTACGGCGGCCTCGTCATCGCCGAGGACGGCGAAGGCATCCAGCACCTCTTCGGCGCCCTGGACGACGGCCGGACCTACCCGATCGCCCGCAACGAGCTGAACATCGGCACCGACCTGGAGCCGGCGTACAGCGAGTTCACCGGGGTGACCTTCTCGCCCGACGGACACACGCTGTTCGCCAACATCCAGGAGCCGGGGATCATGCTCGCGATCACCGGCCCCTGGCGTCGGCAGAAGCACTGCTGACCGGCCGCACCTGCTGACCGGCCGACGCTGCTGATCAGGTGACCAGCCGGCCGCTGTGGCGCTACAGCGCCGCAGCGGCCGGCTTCACCATGCCCTTGGCGCTGCGGGAGTCGATGAAGTCGCCCAGGGCGGTCATCTCCCACTCGCCGGAGAACTGCTTGACCATCTTGCACATCAGGGCCCCGGTGCGGGCCTCGCCGTTCGTCAGGTCGAAGCGCACCAGCTCCTCGCCGGTGGCGCCGTCCAGGAGCCGGCAGTACGCCTTGGCGACCTTGTTGAACTTCTGCCCGGAGTAGGAGTTGACGGTGAAGACGAGGCCGGTGACCTCGGGCGGCAGGCCGCCGAGGTGGACGGTGATCGTCTCGTCGTCCCCCGCGCCCGCGCCGGTGAGGTTGTCGCCGGAGTGCTGGATGGCGCCGTTGATGATGCTGAGCCGGCCGAAGTAGCAGGTCTCGATGTGGTTGCGGGTCGGGCCGTACGCGATGACCGAGGCGTCCAGGTCGATGGCCCGGCCGCCGAAGGCCGGCTCCCAGCCGAGGCCCAGCCGCACCGAGGACATCAGCGGCTTGCCGCCCTTGACCAGCGAGACGGACTGGTTCTTCGTGAGGCTGACCCGGCCCTTGTCCAGGTTGATCTTCGCCGGAGCGGCGGGCGCGGCCGGCGGCTGCGGCGGGGGCGAGCTCGGCATGACGGGCGGCGGGCCGAAGCCCTGCGGGGCGGCGGGCGGGGCCTGGGGGGCCTGGGGGGCCTGCGGGGCCGCGGGTGCCTGGGGAGCCGGGGGTGCCTGCGGGGCGGCTGCCTGCGGGGCGGCCGGGGCGGCGGTCGCGGGCTCCTCCACGCTCACCCCGAAGTCGGTGGCGATCCCGGACAGCCCGTTGGAGTACCCCTGGCCGACCGCGCGCACCTTCCACGCGCCACCGCGCCGGT